>JAQIIU010000003.1:2215000-2454272 GCA_036946625.1 Methylorubrum populi | reverse complement strand
TATCCTCCGGGGGCGACGACTCGCGCGGAGAATTCTACTCGATCGCGGTGTCGAACGGCATGCAGCAGGTCGATTCCGGCACCAAGATGATCCATCTGGGGCAAGAACACCACCAGCCGGATCATCTCGAAGGGCATCTCGGCGGGGCGATCGCAGAACACCTACCGGGGCCTCGTCTCGGCCCACAGACGAGCCAAGAACGCCCGCAACTTCACCAACTGCGACAGCCTGCTGATCGGCGACCGGTGCGGCGCGCACACCGTGCCCTACATCGAGTCGAAGAACGCGAGCGCGGTGTTCGAGCACGAAGCAACGACTTCGAAGATCTCCGAAGAGCAAAAATTCTACTGCCAGCAGCGCGGCCTCTCCGAGGAGGAGGCGACCGCCCTCATCGTCAACGGCTTCGTCCGCGACGTGCTACAGCAACTGCCGATGGAGTTCGCGGTGGAGGCCCAGAAGCTGATCTCGATCAGCCTTGAGGGCAGTGTTGGATAGGGAGGATTTGGATGGCTGCCTTTGACAAAGGTTTCGACGCATTTCGTGCCGAGCAAGATGCTGAAAATACTGCTCGGCAGCGGGATGCAGAAGCCAAGCGAGCACAGGTCGGCATCCTTTTCGATATCCTTAATGCCAGTTCATCTCGCCTCCATGAGAATCATCTCTCGCCCATCGTGAGGGAGGGAGAGCTATTTCTCATGTTCGGTGAGAATGAGTTTGCAAAGATTTCTCCTGCTGCGTCAGGCGATGAATTCAAGATAAAAGTCGGCTCACAATCGCAATCGTTCAGTGGTGATGCTGAGGGGTGCATTGAAGAGCTTGGTAAAATGGTGGCTAAAGCGATTCTCGCCCGTAACGAGGCCGAACGCAAAGCACGCTTGGCTACAAGGCGTAGGCCGTCCCGTGGTGGATGGATGTCAAATTAGGACGTTCCAAAAATGCTCGAAATCAAAAACCTCGTCGTGCAGATCGAGGACAACCGCATCCTCAACGGCCTGAACCTCACCGTGAACGACGGCGAGGTCGCCGCGATCATGGGCCCGAACGGGTCCGGCAAGTCGACGCTCTCCTACGTCATCGCCGGCAAGGAGGACTACGAGGTCCTCGACGGCGAGATCCTGCTCGACGGGCAGAACGTGCTGGAGATGGAGGCCGACGCGCGCGCGGCCGCCGGCATCTTCCTGGCCTTCCAGTACCCGCTGGAGATCCCGGGCGTCGGCACCATGACCTTCCTCAAGGCCTGCCTCAACGCACAGCGCAAGGCGCGGGGCGAGGACGAACTCTCGACCCCCGATTTCATCCGCGCGGTGAACGCGGCGGCCGACAAGCTCGAGATCGACAAGGAGATGCTCAAGCGCGCGCTCAACGTCGGCTTCTCGGGTGGTGAGAAGAAGCGCATGGAGATCCTCCAGATGGCGCTGCTGGCCCCGAAGTTCTGCGTCCTCGACGAGACCGATTCCGGCCTCGACATCGATGCCCTGCGCATCGTCTCCGAGGGGGTGAACGCGCTGCGCGCCGAAGGACGCTCGTTCCTCGTCATCACCCACTACCAGCGGCTCCTCAACCACATCGTGCCCGACACCGTGCACGTCATGTCGAAGGGCCGGATCGTGAAGACCGGCGGCAAGGAACTGGCGCTCGAACTCGAGGCCAGCGGCTACGCCGAGTACCGCGCGAGCGAGGCTGCGTGATGGCCGACGTCACCAATCTCCGCTCCCCCGCCGAGGCCGGCCTCTCCAAACTCTTCGAGTCCGCGCGGAAAAGCTTCGCCACCGAGCAGGCGATCAGCCGCGAGGAGGCGTTCCGCTTCTTCGAGGCGACCGGCCTGCCGAGCCGCCGGGTCGAGGCGTTCAAGTACACGGACCTGCGCGCCGCCATCACGGAGGCCGCCCCGCCCGCCGAGGCGCCGTCCGAGGATGCGGCCAAGGCCGCGGTTGCCGGTGCGACGGGCTTCGACGAGATCGAGGCCGCGCGCCTGACCTTCGTCAACGGCCATCTCGTGGCCGCGCTGTCCGATCTCGGCCGCCTGCCCGAGGGCGTGACGGTCACGCCGCTCAACGAAGCGCTTGCGCAGGGCGATGCCCGCCTGAAGCTGCTCGCCCCCGTCGAGCAGGTGCGCGAGAACCCGATCTATCAGCTCAACACCGCCTTCCTGGCGGACGGCGCGCTGATCTCGGTCGCCCCCGGTGCCAAGCCGCAGGTTCCGGTGCACCTGCGCTTCGTCGGCACCGGCGGAGCCGCGTTCTCGACCGCGACCCGCGTGCTGGTCGAACTCGGCGCGGCGTCCGAGTTCTTCCTGCTCGAGAGCCACGAGGGCCCGGCCGGGCTGACCTACCAGCCCAACGACGCCCTCGACGTGCGCATCGGTGACGAGGCCGCCTTCCGCCACACCCGGCTCAACCGGGAGGGGGATGCGGCCATCGCCCTCTCGACGCTCTCGGTGCGGCTCGACGCCCGGGCGCGACTCGAGACCGTCAACCTCGTCACCGGCGCCAGGCTCTCGCGCCATCAGATCTACCTGCACGTCGCGGGCGAGGACGCCGACGCCGTGGTCAACGGCGCGGCGCTGCTCGGCCACGGCCAGCTCGCGGACTCGACCCTGCTCGCCGACCACGCGGCGACCGGGGGCGTGGGCCGCGAGATGTTCAAGACGGTGATCGACGGCGATTCCACCGGCGTGTTCCAGGGCAAGATCATCGTCCGGCAGGTCGCGCAGCAGACCGACGGCAAGATGAAGTCCGACTGCCTGCTGCTGGCCGACGACGGTCAGATGATGAACAAGCCGGAACTGGAGATCTTCGCCGACGACGTGGCCTGCGGCCATGGTGCCACCTGCGGCGCGCCGGACGAGGATCTGCTGTTCTACCTCATGGCCCGCGGCCTGCCGCGCGCCGCCGCCGAGAGCCTGCTGGTCCAGGCCTTCGTCGGCGAGGCGGTGGAATCGGTCACGCACGAGGGCGCGCGCGACGCGCTGATCGGCGGGATCGAGGCGTGGCTGGCGGCACGGGGGTGAGCGGAGACCGCTCCGACGCTGCGACGGCCGGGCGCCATCTGGCGCTCGGCTGGCGATCGCCGCGGGCGGCGATGCGCGAGGCCGGAAGGACGATCGGCGAGGGGCGGCGGCTTGGCCTCGTCATCCTGTCCGGCGCCATCGTCGTGCTGGCGGATCCGGCCGAGGACGGCTTTCCGCGTTTCGTCGCCGCGCAGGCGGCGAACAGGGCGACCCTTGCGGCCTCACTCGGGGAGGTCGCCCTGTGGAGCGTCTGCCTCCTCGCGGTTCTGCCGCTCTTCTACGGCGGGGTGGCCGGAACGCTGTGGCTGTTCACGCGGCCGAGTCCCGCCAAGCCCGCGTTCGCGGCCCTGCGCACGGCGGTCGCGGTCGCGAGCTGGGTCTCGACGCTCCCGATCCTCGCCACCGGTCTGGTGGCCTCCCTCGCCGGGTTCGAGACCGTCGGCGGGGTTCTGATGCTAGGCCTGTGGACGGCCTATGCCGGCCTCTGCCTGTCCGAAGCCACGGGTCTCGATGCCCGCGCCGGCACCGGCCTCGCACTGGGCGCGACGGTTCTCGCATCCGTCGTGATCGCGGCAGCCATCGCTGGCCTCTACGGGACGCTGATCCACGACGACTTCGCGGGACTTGCCGACGGAGCGACGCCATGAACGCACCACTGCGCACCGATCGAGGCACCATGAGCTACGACGTCGAGGCAATTCGAAAGGAATTCCCGATCCTCTCGGAAAAGGTCTACGGCAAGCCGCTGGTCTACCTCGACAACGCCGCCTCGGCGCAGAAGCCCAAGGCGGTCGTCGACGCCATGGTCTCCTGCATGGAGACGGGCTACGCCAACGTCCACCGCGGCCTGCACTACATGGCCAATGCCGCCACCGAAGGCTTCGAGGGCGCGCGCGAGACCACGCGCCAGTTCCTCAACGCGGCTTCCACCGACGAGATCGTCTTCACCCGCAACGCGACGGAGGCCTACAACCTCGTCGCCTCCTCCATGGGTTGGGCCGGGCTGATCGGGGAGGGGGACGAGATCATCCTCTCGATCATGGAGCACCACTCCAACATCGTCCCCTGGCATTTCCTGCGCGAGCGGCGCGGGGCGGTGATCAAGTGGGCGCCGGTCGATGACGAGGGCAACTTCCTCGTCGAGGAATACGAAAAGCTGTTCAGTCCGCGCACCAGGATGGTGGCGCTCACCCACATGTCGAACGTGCTCGGCACGGTGACGCCGGCGGAAGACATCGTGGCAATCGCCCACGCCCACGGTGTGCCGGTGCTGCTCGACGGGGCTCAGAGCGCCGTCCACCGCCCCATCGACGTGCGGGCGCTCGATTGCGACTTCTTCGTCTTCACCGGCCACAAGGTCTACGGGCCGACCGGCATCGGCGTGCTCTACGGCAAGAAGGAGTGGCTGGAGCGGCTGCCCCCCTACCAGGGCGGCGGCGAGATGATCCACACCGTCACGCAGGACGCGATCACCTACAACGACCCGCCGCACCGCTTCGAGGCCGGCACCCCGGCCATCGTCGAGGCGGTCGGCCTCGGCGCCGCCCTGGAGTTCATGATGACGGTGGGGCGCGACAGGATCGCCGCGCACGAGGCCGGGCTGACGGCTTACGCGCAGGAGCGGCTCGGTGCGATGAACGCGCTGAAGCTGATCGGCACGGCCCGGGGCAAGGGCGGCGTCATCGCCTTCGCGATGAAGGGCGCGCATGCCCACGACATCGCCACGGTGATCGACCGTCAGGGCGTGGCCGTGCGCGCGGGCACCCACTGCGCCATGCCGCTTCTGAACCGCTTCGGCGTCACCTCCACCTGTCGCGCCTCGTTCGGCCTGTATAATACGATCCACGAGATCGACGCGCTCGCCGAGGCTTTGGCCAAGGCCGAGATGTTGTTCGCGTAAGTTCTTGAAGGAGTTTCGGCCGCCGGACGCGGGGGGCCGGAAGGAGTGATCCGATGAGCACCGACGCCACCATCACCGGCGGCACCAACACCCCCGCCCTCGCGGCCGCTTCCGCGATCCCCGCGGAAGAGATCGACCGCCTGACGGACGAGATCGTCGTCGCGCTGAAATCCGTCTACGATCCCGAGATCCCCGCCGACATCTACGAACTCGGCCTGATCTACCGGGTGCAGATCGAGGACGACCGGCGCGTGCTGATCGACATGACGCTGACCGCCCCGGGCTGTCCCGTGGCCGGCGAGATGCCGGGCTGGGTCGAGAACGCGGTCTCGGCGGTGCCGGGCGTTCAGTCCTGCCAAGTGACGATGGTGTTCGACCCGCCGTGGGACCAGAGCCGGATGTCCGACGAGGCCCGCGTCGCGCTGGACATGTGGTGAGGGACGATCCAATCGACCGACCTTGCGTCCCCCCGCAAGGTCGGCAGGATTCAGCCCTCCGGCGAGGGGGCGGCCGGGTCCCAGCGCGGTCCGAACGTCAATCCGTCGTAGATGTCCGACAGCGTCAGCCGCGCACCGATCTCGGGCAGATCGACGATCGTCTCGAGACCGTCGAACGTCTCGATCGCCCAGCCCTCGTCGTTGCGGCGATAGAGAAGAACCTGCGGCAGGATTGTCTCGACGAGGAGGATGCAGCGCAGAGTGGGATGGCGCTTGTACTCCTCCAGCTTGCGCGTTCGGTCGACGGCACTCGTCGAGGGGGAGGCGACCTCGACGACCAGCCGCGGTTCGCGGGCCTCGTCGGTGTCACGGACGAGTTCGGCGCACTCGACCATCACGTCGGGGCGTCGCAGATCGCGAATGCCGGTTCGGATCGCGATGTCTGCCGTCGTCGGCCGGCAGCCCGAGCCACGCAATTGTGCATGCAGCGAAGCGATGATGTTGACGGTGGCTCGGTCGTGCTGCGGGCTGCTGCCCGTCATCATCCGATGGCGCAGGATCGGAACGCCGTCGACGAGTTCGTAGCGCTCGTCCTGGTGGAGCTGCCACGCGAAAAACGCGTCCGGCGTCATCAGACGCTGCGCAGGATCGGCCATCGCACCCTCCGTCACCGATTCAGCATAGCACGGCTGCAATCACTCGGCGCATCGGGTCTCGCAGTGGACCCCCGCCCCGGGAGTGCTTATCTCTTCGAGACCCGAAAAAGACTCACCCGCCCGGGCCTTGAACCCGGCCGCAGGAGAGAGACGACGATGTCAGGTTTCAAGGTGATCACGCTGACCGACCGGGCGGCGGATCGGATCAAGGCGATCATGGCCGATGCGGAGAGGCCGATCGCCGGCTTGCGCGTCGGCGTGAAGAACGGCGGCTGCGCCGGCATGTCCTACACGATGGAATATGCCGAGGCGCGGAAAGCCGGCGAGGACGTGATCGAGGACCGGGGCGTGACCGTGTTCATCGATCCGAAGGCGGTGCTGTTCCTGCTCGGCACCGAGATGGATTTCCGGACGACCAAGCTGTCGTCCCAGTTCGTGTTCAACAACCCGAACCAGACCTCGGCCTGCGGCTGCGGTGAGTCCGTGGCGATCACGCCGGCGAATCCCGACCGCCTGGCGGCCGGCGCCCCGGCCTGATCGGAAGTCCGCCGCCCGTCATTAGGCGAGACCGATACGGCGGGCGAACGATGTCGGGCAGCCCTGAAATGGTCCCTCCCGGCGCCGTCGCGCCCTTAAGATGGCTTTGCCTGACGCCTCGCGGACGGTTCTGGTCTGCCTCTCCGTCGTTGCGAGGCTCGGCGCAAGCAATCCAGTGCGCCGTGATGTCCGAAAAGGTCGCGGGTGCCGGAACGCTTCGCTCCGGCGACGACGGAGCCGGCCCGCCTCACGCCACGTCGCGCAAGCCGGCGACCTCGGTCTCGTCGAGGGTGCGGTTGCGGCCGGCGCGCTTGGCGGCGAACAGGCAGGCATCCGCCCGCTCCAGCAGCGAGACGGCGTTGTCGTCCTCGCGCTGGGTCGCGACCCCGAGCGAGACGGTGACCTTGCCGAGCGACTCGCCCGTCGAGCGCTTCACCAGTTCGCGGCCTGTCACGCCGGTGCGCACCCGCTCGGCGATGACGCGGGCTTCCGTTCCGACCGTCTCCGGCAGGACGATGCCGAACTCCTCGCCGCCGAAGCGGGCGAGGGTGGCGTTCTCGTGGCCCACATGCTCGCGCATCACGATCGCGACGAGGCGCAGCACCTGATCGCCGGTCAGGTGGCCGTAGAGGTCGTTGAAGCGCTTGAAGAAATCGATGTCGAGGACGATCAGGCTGGTCGGCCGGCCGCCGCGCCCGGGGGCCGACGGCACGCCGACGGTCCGGCGCAGGGCCTCCTCGAAGCTCTTGCGGTTGCCCAATCCCGTCAGCGCGTCGGTCAGGCTCTCCAGGCGCGCCGCCTCCAGCGTCTCGCGCAGCGTCTCGATCTCGCTGCGGCTCTCGCGCATCCGCGCTTCGAGGGTGCGGTTGTTGGCGGTCACGTCGCGGGTGTTGGCGATGATCGTGGTGACGATCTCGCGCAGCCTCGTCCGGCTGGTCGCCGTGTTGGCGATGTCGTGGGTCAGGGCCTGGAGCGACTCGCCGTACTGTGCGGTGGAGCGGATCGAAACCTCGATCATCTCCATGATGCCCTCGACCTCGGCGATCAGGCTGGAATTCATCCGGTCCACCTCGACCGCGAGGCGGCGCCGGTCGATGTAGGTGTCGTGCAGTTGCTCGATGTCGGCGCTCGTCAGCGTGCCGTGCTGCGTGGTGAGCCGCTTGATCGCGTCGTTCATCAGCGGCTGCGTGCCGGCCACGTAGAGATACCACACGGCGTAGGCGCGCGGGGTGGCGCAGGTGCAGTAGTCGCGCATCAACTCGAAGCTGCGTTGCGCGAGGACGAGGCTGCGTTCACGGTCGGGATCGGGGCCGTGGCTCATCCGGTGACGTGGACTCCTCCGGACGGGGCGCGGCGCCCTCGAAATCTGATCCGGCGCCCGGAGTGTCGCTCCAGAACCTCGCCAGGACGTTAAGAAGATGCCGGAAAGCGCCGTCCGCCGATCCCCGTCGCAACCCGCGGCTGAATCCGCGAACCTGCCGCTACTTGCTCTTCCCGAACCCGGTCGGTTTCAGCAGGAAGGCCGGTACGTGCGAGCCGAGGCCGACCGGCGTGTCGTCGTCCTCGTCCCGGCGGGAGGGGCGCCGCTCGCCGCGCGGGCGCTCGGAGACGCCGCGGGCGGCCTCGCGCACGGGCGGGACCGGCTCCGGCTCGCGGACCGGATCGCGCCGCGCATCCTCGCCGCGGCCGCGCTCGGCGGCCGGGCGGCGCCCGCCGCGGGAGCGGCCCTCGCCCGCCCTCTCACCGCCCCGGTCGCTCTCGTGGTCGCCGCCCTTCTCGGGCCCTTTGGCCCGGCGGCTGCCGCGGCGGCGGCGCGGCTCGTCGCCCTCCGCGTCCTCGGGCAGGGTCGCGAGGCCGCCGTCGAGCCATTCGATCGGCCGGCCGATCAGGCTCTCGATCGCCGAGAGCGAGCGCTCGTCGGCGCGGCTCGCCAGGGTGAAGGCGTGACCGGCGCGGCCGGCGCGGCCGGTGCGGCCGATCCGGTGGACGTAGTCTTCGGGGTGGTGCGGCACGTCGAAGTTGAAGACGTGGCTCACCGCCGGGATGTCGAGGCCGCGGGCGGCGACGTCGGAGGCCACCAGCAGCGGCGTCTCGCCGGTGCGGAAGCCGTCGAGGGCGGCCATGCGGGCGCGCTGGTCCATGTCGCCGTGCAGCGCCGCCGCGTTGAAGCCGTGGCTGGTCAGCGAGCGCTGGAGCTGGGCCACGTCGCGCTTGCGGTTGCAGAAGATGATGCCGTTCTTCAACGCATCCGCCGAGCGGATGAGGTGGCGCAGGATCCTGCGCTTCTCGTGGCCCTCCGCGCCCGTGGCCACGAGGCGCTGCTCGATGGTCGTGGCGGTGGAGGAGGGGCGGGCGACCTCGACCCGCTGCGGGTTCGAGAGGAACATGTCCGCCAGCCGCTCGATCTCCGGCGGCATGGTCGCGGAGAAGAACAGCGTCTGGCGCGTGAACGGCACCATCTTCACGATGCGCTCGATGTCGGGGATGAAGCCCATGTCGAGCATCCGGTCGGCCTCGTCGATGACGAGGAGCTCGACGCCGGTCAGCAGCAGCTTGCCGCGCTCGAAATGGTCGAGCAGGCGCCCCGGCGTGGCGATCAGCACGTCGGTGCCGCGGGTGAGCTTGGCGTCCTGGTCGGCGAAGGAGACGCCGCCGATGATCAGCGCCACGTTGAGCTTGTGGTTGGTGCCGTAGCGCTCGAAATTCTCCTCGACCTGCGCGGCGAGTTCGCGGGTCGGTTCGAGGATCAGGGTGCGCGGCATGCGGGCCCGGGCGCGGCCCGACTCCAGCATGGTCAGCATCGGCAGGGTGAAGGCGGCGGTCTTGCCGGTTCCGGTCTGGGCGATGCCGAGCACGTCGCGCCGGGCGAGCACGTGCGGGATCGCCTGGGCCTGGATCGGCGTCGGCTCGGTGTAGCCGGCCGCGGACACGGCCTGGAGAACCTTGTCGCTCAGTCCAAGATCGGCAAAAGACATCGGGTCGGAAAAACCATTGTGCGCGTGGGATGGGCCGATCGGGGGCTCAGAACTCGCGCCGGCGGCTGATCGCGAGAGCCGTGCGCGGTACGCCGTCACGCGTCCGAACGCGCGCGACACTTAGACCCCTGTGCCTGCTTGTCAATCGACTGCGGCGGCCTGAGGCCTTCGCGGGCATCGGGAAGGCACGGCTGCACCCGTGGACATCCTGCGCGCGTCCGCAACGCTGTTATTCGCCCGGCGGGGACCGGTGCCGTCAGTTACCGCACGCCCGCGCGCAGGGGCGCTCCCAGCGCGCATGGGTCGAGCCGCGTCGCCTGCGCCCGGGGGCCGATCGAGCCGGTCACCTCCGGGTCGCCGGGCAGGCGGGCCGAGCGCCGGTGCGGGTCGGTCGGCTTGGCGGCGTGGTGGGCGAGCGCCGTGGCGGCGAGGCCGAGGACCAGTGTCACCTTGATCGACCAGGCGAGGGGACCGCGCGGTCTGGAGGAGCCGGAATCGAGGGACATGGGCGCGCATCCGTCCGCCCGGCCGCTCCCGGAAGCGGAGTGCCGGCAGGGGCCAGCATCGCCCGGACAGGGTTAATGCGGACTTGCCCGAGGACCTGCCCCAAGGACTCGCCCCAAGGACCTGCCCAGGCGCCGCAGGGTTCCGTTAACCGTATCGGCGTTAGGTTTCGTCCGAACGTTTGACTGTTGCCGGTTTTCGACAGGGCGAGCCGCCGATGTGCGCAACGGCACATCGGGCCGGGGCGGACGCTCACGGCCGGGTAAGCTTCACCTTTCGTTGACGGGTTCGGGTGCATTCATCGCTTCATCGCAGGAGGGCGACGGATACCGGGGAGATCCCCCGGACCACTTCACACAAGCACCGGCTCCCGCCAAACCAGGACACGACACGATGAAAAGCCTGCTTCTCGCTTCGAGCGCGCTCGTTGCCGCCACGGTCGCCGCCTCGGCCGCCGACCTGCCCCGCCGCGCGGCGCCCCCGCCGGTGTTCCAGCCGGTGCCGGTCTTCACCTGGACGGGCTTCTATGCCGGTTTCAACGCCGGTTACGGCTTCGGCACCCAGGACGACCGTGCCCCGACCGTGCTCGGCGTCGGCCCGGCCTCGCTCCTCGTCCCCGCCGGCACCACGGCCGTGGTGGCCTTCAACAACCGCGAGGCCAACGAGGGCTTCGTCGGCGGCGGCCAGATCGGCTACAACTACCAGTTCACCCCGGGCTCGGGCTTCGTGATCGGTGTCGAGGCCGACGCCCAGTACGCCGATTTCGGCCGTAGCCGGAACCGCTTCCTGACGACCAGCCCGCTGGCCGCCCAGCAGGTGTTCAACCCGGCCGGTCTCTCGGGCCTCGACTTCTTCGGCACCGTCCGCGGCCGCCTCGGCTACGCCTTCGACCGCACCCTCGTGTACGGCACCGGCGGCTTCGCCTACGGCTCCGGCGGCGGCCGCGACTTCGGCACCGGCGTGTCGAGCGACGACTTCCAGACCGGCTGGGCCGCGGGCGGCGGTATCGAGTACGCTCTCCCGACCGACTCGTTCCTGAACTTCTTCAAGTCCTCGGCCGTGACCCTGAAGGTCGAAGGTCTCTACGTGAACCTCGACCGCGGCACCGGCGGCCGTGGCGCCTTCGCGGTGGACAACCAGGGCCGCACGGTCACCGTGACCAGCCCGGGCGTCGTGCTCGTCAGCGGCGGCCAGCAGGTGCGCGACACCGAGTTCGCCGTCGTCCGCGCCGGCCTGAACTACAAGTTCGGCTCGTACTGAGACCGAACAGCCGGCAGTCCCTCATCGGACGGCCGGTCGTCCTCGGAAAAGCCCGGCCGCGCGCCGGGCTTTTTCGCGTCGGGCGCCTCGCCTCGGGCGACGGCCGCGGTTAAGGTCTCGCTTACCATCCTGGCCGATCCTGCCGGCACGGGGCCCGCGCGCCGGCGCCCGCAACCGCCACGGCGAGACCCGGCATCCGCATGACACCCGGCACGACAGTCCGCACCGCACGGCGGATGGCCCCGGTCGATCGGGGCGGGCGCAGGCGGACGCTTCTCTGCGCCGCCCTGTTCGCGAGCCTCTGCGGGCCTGTCCCCGCTGTCCGGGCCGAGCAACCGCTCTACCTGCGAATCCGCTCGAACCCGGAGGCCCCGCTCGACGGGGCCGCCGCGCAAGGGCCGACATCCGGGCCGGCATCCGGGCCCGCCGCCGATGCGCCCCCGCGCGAAGAATCCGTGTGGGAGCGCAGCGACCGGCGCGCCCGGATCGCGATCGCCTCGGTCTGCGCCGGATGTCTCGCCCCGCGTTCCACGTTGCGCGCGTTCATGCCCTCGTCCGTGGCGGAAGCCCCGGGCTCCGACACGCCTCCGCCCGTCCCCTCACCCTTCGCACCGACAGCAGGTGATCCATGACCCAGGCCCATCCGACCACCGGCGCGACCGTCGATCCGGAATGCCCGGTCTCCCTCGAACAACTCGGCGCGGTCTACCGTGCCGACGAGTACGACCTGCCCTATATCCTGGAGACGATCCCGGCGCTGACGCGGGCCAAGCTCGCG
Source organism: Methylorubrum populi (assembly GCA_036946625.1). Lineage (NCBI taxonomy): Bacteria > Pseudomonadati > Pseudomonadota > Alphaproteobacteria > Hyphomicrobiales > Methylobacteriaceae > Methylorubrum > Methylorubrum populi. The sequence continues at coordinate 2,442,215 of JAQIIU010000003.1, read as the reverse complement.
GCCTATCTCTACGGCAAGAGCCACATGCACCAGCTCGGCCTGAAGGTGGCCCGCGCCTGCGAGCGCGACGACCTGATCCGGGCGGTGGGCGAGATCGGCGCGGTGATCTACGGCCAGTCGCGGCTCAAACCCGCCCAGGCCGCCCCCGAGGTCGAGGTTCCCGCCGGCCGGGGCGCCCAGGCGGCCCCGCCGAAGAAGGTCAAGATCAGCCTCGGCGGCTCCGCCGCCAAGGGCCGCAGTTTCGATTGAGTTCGGGCCGCTCCCGTTCGCCGGGCGAACGGGAGCGGCCTCGATCCTCGTATTGTGATGCGTATCGTTCCCGAAGGCGGCCGTCGCGCTCGGAAACGATGTCTCGGGACGGCTTGGGAAGATTCGATGTTCGCATCGTGGTGGAAGCTCGGCCTCGACACGACCATGCTCGCCTTCGAGGCGCAGTCGGTGATCGCCCTGCGGATGGCCAAGCTCGCGACCGGCGGCAGCGCCGCCCATCTGGAGGCGCAGCGCATGGTCAGCGAGAAGGTGTTCGCCGCCGGCGAGGCGGCGATGCAGTTCGCCACCGGCGCCTCGCACGGCACGGTGGTGGCCGGCTACCGTCGCAAGGTCCGGGCGAACCAGCGCCGTCTCTCCCGCGGTGCGAAACGCGGTTAACCGTACCTTAACCATCGGCTTCCATCGTTCGGGCTCGGGTCGGACGATTTCAGGAGAGCTTCATGGTGCTGTGCGAGACGAGCGTGCGCGAGCGCGCCTACTACATCTGGGAGGGCGAGGGCCGGGTGTTCGGCCGGGCCGAGGCCCACTGGCTGCAGGCCGAGGCCGAGCTGCGCCGGACCGGCGTGACGGTCGAGGCCAGGGCGGACGCCGCGCCGGCCGAGGCCGCCAAGCCGCGGGCCGACCGTGCCAAGACCACCGTGGCCAAGACCACCGTGGAAGCCAAGGCCGCGGCGAAAACGGTTGCCGTGAAGGCGCCGGCCGAGGTGCTGGCGGGCGTCGCCAAGGCTGCCAAGGTTGCCAAGTCGGCGAAGGCTCCTGCCAAGGTCTCCGCGAAATCCGCGGAGAAGCCGGCCGCGCGCCGCGCCAAGGCCCGCGCCGGGGCCGAGGCCGCCGTCCTGCACTGAAAACCTTCAGGCCGATGCGGTTCGAGAGCCCGCCGCCCCTCGGGGCCGGCGGGCTTTTCGCTTTTCGGGGAGGCTTTTCGCGCACACGAACGGCCGCGGGGAACGCGGGGCAGGCCCGGCCGTTGCCCATCGCACGCCCCGCGACGCGCGGCGGCGATCTCACGGACCGGGGACGGACTTCGCGATGCAGGCGCTGATCGGACGGAGTGTTGCGGTCGCGCTGCTCGGCGCGGCGACCCTGGCGATTCTGCCCGCCGCGGCCGGGCCCGGGCGTGGCGACGCGGCGTTCGACGCCGCGCCCGCGGTCCCGGCGGTCGGCGGCCGGGCGCCCTGGAATGCGCCCTGGGAATACGATTCCGGCAGCGGCAACGACCGGCGGCCCGAACTGCCCTACTACCAGCAGGGCCGCGGCCAGCAGACCGGCGGTCCGGCCCGCAACCTCCTGCCGGACGACGGCCTTCGGATCTTTCCGCGCTGAGCGCCGGCTTTTCGGATGAGCGCCCGCATCAGGGCCGTCGTGTTCGACATCGACGGCACCCTCCTCGACAGCGTCGACCTGCACGCCCGCGCCTGGGCCGAGGCCTTCGCGCATTTCGGGATTCGTGTGCAGGAGGCGGACGTTCGCCGCCAGATCGGCAAGGGCGGCGACCAGCTTCTGCCCGTCTTCGTGGACGCGGCGCGGCTCGCCCGGGAGGGCGAAGCGATCGAATCCTACCGCTCCGACCTGTTCAAGCGGGCCTATCTGGCGCAGGCTGAGCCGTTTTCCGGCGTGCAGGCGCTGTTGAGCCATGTGCGCGATGCAGGCCAGATTGTCGCGCTGGCCTCCTCGGGCAAGGCCGACGAAGTGGAGAAGTACCAAAGGATCCTCGGCATCGCCGGTCTCGTCGACGTGGTGACCACCTCCGACGCCGCCGACCGTTCGAAGCCGCATCCCGACATCTTCGAGGCGGTGCTGGAGAAGCTCTCCGGCATTCCCAGGGAGGCGGCGATGATGGTCGGCGATACGCCCTATGACGCGCAAGCCGCTGCACGCGCTGGGCTTTCCACCATCGGCGTCCTGTGCGGCGGCTTCCCCGAGGCCGAGCTGTCGGCGGCCGGCTGCGTCGCGATCTACCGCGATCCGCAGGATCTGCTCGACGGCTACGGCCGCTCGCCGCTCGCATGAGGGGAGCGGGCGTCGAAAACCCGTGGGCTGTCGATCCGCCGCTTGAGGGAGCCGCTAACCGCGAGCCGGCAAACCTATGGCGTCGCGATTTGGAACCGTTTAAGAGCGCGCCCCGCGGGGGCGAGCCCGCTTCCGGATGCGATCCATGCAGAGCACGGCCGAGACGGTGATGACGACCTCGAAATCCCTCCAGCAGCAGGTTGCCGAAGCGATCGAGGACCGGGCCCTGCCGATCAGCCGGCTCCTGCGCCTGATGTGGGCGCTCGATGCCGACCGCAGCGCCGCCAACCAGAACCTGCGGGCCCGGCTCCGCGCCCGAATCGGCGCACCGCCGAGCGCCTGAGCTTTTCCGCGCCCTCGGCACGCGTCGAGACGCCGTGCGAGGAAGGTCGGCTGAACCACTCAACGGCTTTCTTGGGCTTTCTCGCCTTTCGGAGGTTGCCGCGCTCCGAGAGGTTTTCCGCTTAAGAGCCTCGTCCCGAAAGGTGGCTGCCGGCTTGTCTGAAAAGACGACGCTCCAGGCGCTGCCGTCAGGCCTCGGCGGGCGCCTCGATCCGGCCGGCGCGCAGGCGCACGGTGCGGTCGCACAGCCGGGCGAGGCCGGGATCGTGCGTGACCAGCACCAGGGTCGCGCCGCGGTCGCGCTTCAGGCCGAACAGCAGCTCCACGATCTGCCGCCCGGTCGCCTCGTCGAGGTTGCCGGTCGGCTCGTCGGCGACCAGGATCGCCGGATCGGGCGCGAGCGCGCGGGCGATCGCCACCCGCTGCTGCTCGCCGCCGGAGAGCTGGGCCGGGTAGTGCCGCAGCCGGTGGCCGAGCCCCACCGCTTCCAGTTCCGCCGCCGCCCGCCCGTGCGGATCGGCCGCGCCGGCGAGTTCAAGGGGCAGCGCCACGTTCTCCAGGGCGGTCATGGTCGGCACGAGGTGGAAGGCCTGGAACACGATGCCGATGTTGCGGCCGCGGAAGCGCGCGAGCCCGTCCTCGTCGAGGCCGCCGAGATCGGTGCCGGCGATGGTGACGCGGCCGGTATCGGGCCGCTCCAGCCCGGCCATCACGGTGAGCAGGGTCGACTTGCCCGAACCCGAGGGGCCGACGAGCCCCACCGCCTCGCCCCGCTCGACATCGAGCGAGATGCCGCGCAGGACATGCACCCGCGCCGGGCCACGGCCGAGGCTCAGCTCGATCTGCGACAGGGAGACGGCCTTGTTCGACATCAGGCACCGACCGATCTTGGCAAGGGGCTTGAGAGCCACACGGACAGGTTCGAGCGAAAGGACACGGCTTTGCACCAGGACACGGCCTTGCACCACGCGCACGAGGCGGAAGCCGAATCCGGTGACGGGCTTGTGTCACGCTCGCGCCCCCGGCGCGAGACGCCCCGCCCCGATGTGGGGCCGCCCCGCCCCCGGCGCAGGGCCGTGCTGATGCTCCTCTTCGCCGCAGCCACGCTCGCGGGCGCCGCCGGCCTCCTTCCCGGCGCCGGGCGGGCCGCCGACGCGCCGCTCAAGCTCGTCGCCTTCGGCGACAGCCTCACCGCGGGCTACCGCCTGCCGGCCGAGGCCGCCTTCCCCGCGGTGCTGGAGCGGGCCTTGAAGGCCAAGGGGCACCGGGTCGAGATCGCCAATGCCGGCGTGTCGGGCGACACCAGCACCGGCGGGCTCGACCGGCTCGACTGGTCGGTGCCCGAGGGCACCCAAGGGGTGATCCTCGAACTCGGCGCCAACGACATGCTGCGCGGCACCGATCCGACGGTGACCCGCAAGGCGCTCGACACGATCATCGTGCGGCTGAAGGAGCGCGGCATCCCGGTGCTGCTCGCCGGCATGCTGGCCGCGCCCAATCTCGGCACCGAGTACCGCGCCCGCTTCGACGCGATCTATCCCGATCTCGCCAAGGCGCACGGCCTCGTCCTCTACCCGTTCTTCCTCGACGGCGTGGCGGGCCGGCGCGCCGACACCATGGATGACGGGCTGCACCCCACGGCCAAGGGCGTCGAGCGGATCGTCGAGGGCATCCTGCCCACCGCCGAGACCTTCGTGGACCGCCTGGAGCGGAAGGGTCCGTAGCGATGCCGCGCCTGTTCACCGGTCTCGAGATCCCGGCGGCGATCGCCGAACGGCTGTCGTTCTTCCGCGGCGGCCTGCCCGGCGCCCGCTGGATCGAGCCGGGCGACCACCACGTCACCCTGCGCTTCCTCGGCGAGATCGACGACGTGGTCGCCGCCGATGTCGATGCCGGCCTGCGGGAGGCGCGGGCGCGCCCGGCCTTCGCCGTCACGCTCGACGGCCTCGCGAGCTTCGGCGGCGACCGGCCGCGGGCGCTCTACGCCTCGGTCGTGCCCACGCCGGCGCTGACCGGCCTGCAGGAGGAGCACGAGCGCATCGCCCGCCGGGCCGGCGCCGCGCCGGAGCGGCGCAAGTTCACGCCCCACGTCACGCTCGCCCGCCTCAACCGCGAGGCCACGCCGGAGGCGGTGGCGCGGGTGCTGACGCAGGCCGGCGTGTTTCCCCGCCTGGCCTTCACGGCGCACCGCGCCGCCCTGTTCTCGGCCCGAACCTCCCGCGGCGGCGGTCCCTACCTCGTGGAGGCGGCCTATCCGTTCGCGGATGGCGAATGCGAGCCGGACGAGGGAGAAGACGGCCGGCGCCCCGTGTGATGCCGCCAGGGCATCGCTCGAAGCCGCTCAAGCGGCTTCGCGGCGCCAAGGGACACGGGCAAGAGCGCCGCGCGGAGCGGGTTTTTCAGGACATTCGTCCTGAGAAACATCGAGCGGAGCGAAAGCCTGAGCCCGCGGAGGCGGGCGCCGGCGACTGAGGCTGGCAAGAAAACCAGGGCCATCGCTTCAAGCGATGGCCCTGGTGACGCCGCGTTCCGCCCTTGCTTTAAGCGCCCGCTTGCGGCATGAGGCGAACCGCGCCGCGCGCGCCGTAGGAGTGTAGCTCAACTGGTCAGAGCACCGGTCTCCAAAACCGGGGGTTGGGGGTTCGAGTCCCTCCACTCCTGCCACGGCGCCCGCGAACCGCCCGCGAGCGGCAGCCCTTCCGAACCCATCGACAAGCCGGATCACTTGCGCTAGAGCGGGCGCATTCCGAGATCCTCAGAGGCCGTCGGTGCGGGACGTTTCCGTCCCCGCACCGCGATCGGCGGTTCCCGGAACCCTGTCCGGTTTCAGTTGCGCCATGGCATCGAACGAAGCGACCAAGAAAGCCGACGCGGCGCGCGGACCCCATCGCGGCGCGGCGCCCGCAGCGCCCCAGCGCGCGACCCCGCCGGCCCGTCCCGCGCCGAAGCGCGTGGGCCCGGCGGAGTTCCTGGGCGAGGTGCGCGACGAGGCCCGCAAGGTCACGTGGCCGACCCGCAAGGAGACCACGATCACCACCGTGATGGTGTTCATCATGGTGGTGGTGGCGAGCCTGTTCTTCGTCGCCGTCGATCAGGTGCTGCGCTTCGCCGTCAGCCTGATCCTCGGGATCGGCGCCTGAATCATCGCGGGCGTTCTTCGAGAACGCCGAGGAGTTGAGAAGACCCGTGTCGAAGCGCTGGTACATCGTCCACGCCTACTCGAACTTCGAGAACAAGGTCGCCCAGTCCATCAAGGACCAGGCGGCCCAGCGCGGGCTGACCGAGCTGTTCGACGAGGTCATGGTGCCGACCGAGAAGGTCACCGAGGTCCGGCGAGGCCGCAAGGTCGATGCCGAGCGGAAATTCTTCCCCGGTTACGTGCTGGTGAAGTGCGACCTGACGGACGAGGTCTACCACCTCATCAAGAACACCCCGAAGGTGACCGGCTTCCTCGGCGCCGACAAGGCCAAGCCGGTGCCGATCCCGGATGCGGAGGCCGAGCGCATCAAGGGGCAGGTGCAGGAGGGCGTGGACCGCCCCAAGCACACGGTCTCCTTCGAGATCGGCGAGACGGTGCGCGTCTCAGACGGCCCCTTCGCCTCCTTCAACGGCACCGTCGAGGAGATCGACGAGGCCCGCTCGCGCCTCAAGGTGGCGGTGTCGATCTTCGGCCGCGCCACCCCGGTCGAGCTGGAATACGGGCAGGTCGAGAAGGCCTGATCGTAAGGGGCGAATGGCGAATGGCGAATGGCGAACGGAAGGTGTCAGGCCTTCCGGCGCCGAGCCATCCGCCGATCGTCCTCCGGCAATGTCGTTGGCGACCGGCGAGCTGGGGCACGGCCCCATTCGCCATTCGCCATTCGCCATTCGCCATCGACCGCGGGAGATCCGCCCGGCTTCGCCTCCGGGATCGCGTTCGGATCGCACCGCGACCTGCAACCGCCCGTCCGTCCGTGCCGAGGCAGCGCGGGGACGCGCAAATCTTGGGAGCAGTCCCATGGCGAAGAAGATCACGGGCTACGTGAAGCTTCAGGTCCCGGCCGGCGCCGCCAACCCGTCGCCGCCGATCGGCCCCGCGCTCGGTCAGCGCGGCCTCAACATCATGGAATTCTGCAAGGCCTTCAACGCGAAGACCGCGCAGATGGAGAAGGGGACCCCGATCCCGGTGATCATCACCGCGTATCAGGATCGCTCCTTCACCTTCGAGATGAAGCAGCCTCCGGTCACCTTCTTCCTGAAGAAGGCGGCGGGCCTGAAGCTCGGCAAGAAGCCGGCCTCCGGCTCCAAGACCCCGGGCAAGGGCGGGACCGTCGGCAAGATCTCCGAGGCCCAGCTCCGCGAGATCGCCGAGAAGAAGATGCCCGACCTCAACTGCGACAGCGTTGATTCCGCCGTCGCCATGATCCGCGGTTCCGCGCGGGCCATGGGCCTCGAAGTCACGGCCTGAGGGAGGGCGACATGGCACGCGAAGGAAAGCGCATCCGCGCCGCCCGCGAGGGTCTGGAGCCGACCAAGCTCTACGCCATCGACGAGGCGGTCAAGCTGGTGAAGTCGAAGGCTTCGGCCAAGTTCGACGAGACCGTCGAGATCTCGATGAATCTCGGCGTCGACCCGCGCCACGCCGACCAGATGGTCCGCGGCGTCTGCAACCTGCCGAACGGCTCCGGCCGGACGGTCCGTGTGGCGGTCTTCGCCCGCGGCGCCAAGGCGGACGACGCTAGGTCAGCCGGTGCCGACATCGTCGGCGCCGAGGATCTTCTGGAGATCGTCCAGGGCGGCAAGATCGAGTTCGATCGCTGCATCGCGACACCGGACCTGATGCCGCTCGTCGGCCGTCTCGGCAAGGTGCTGGGCCCGCGCGGCCTGATGCCGAACCCGAAGGTCGGCACCGTCACCATGGACGTGAAGGGCGCGGTCGCCGCCGCCAAGGGCGGCGCGGTCGAGTTCCGGGTCGAGAAGGCCGGCATCATCCACGCCGGCGTCGGCAAGGTGTCCTTCGACGAGCGGAAGCTCGTCGAGAACATCAAGGCCTTCGCCGACGCGGTCGCCAAGGCGAAGCCCGCCGGCGCCAAGGGCACCTACATCCAGCGCATCGCCGTCACCTCGACGATGGGCCCGGGCGTGAAGGTCGAACCCTCCACGGTCCTGACCGCGTAGGACGCGTCCGCAGGGACGTCTTTGCGAGAGCGCCCGACCGAGAGGCCGGGCGCTTTTCTTTTTGCCGTTTCCGCTTGATCGCTTCGGGTCTCGCCTCACGCCGTCATCGCGAGCGGCCGCGAAGCGATCCAGGGCGCGACAGGTCCGGAAAGGGCGCGCCCTGGTTTGCCACGGCTTCGCCTCGCAAGGACGCAGGACACGAACGCATCGACCGGATGGCGTCCGACGCATCTTTTCCGGCGCGCCGCGTGCGCATCCCCTCGCCCCGCTTGCGGGGAGAGGGGCCCGGCGCCCGGGTGAAATCATTCGTCCGCCACCCCCTCCAGCGCCAGCGGCAGATGCCGCGGGCCCCGCAGCGACGCACCCGGGCGGTAGGGCGGCGGGTCCTTGACCAGCGACGGCCCCTTCAGCCGCCGCACCAGGGAGACCAAAGCCACCTCCGCCTCGATCCGCGCGAGCGGGGCGCCGACGCAGTAGTGCAGGCCGCCGCCGAAGCCGAGATGGCGGTTGTCGGGCCGGTCCGGGTCGAAGCGGTCGGGATCGGGAAAGCGGAGGGGATCGCGGCTGCCGGCGGCGAGCAGGAGGATCACCGGCGCGTCCTTCGGGATGGTGGTGCCGGCGACCGGGATGTCGGCCAGCGCCAGCCGGGTGCGGTAGTGCACCGGCGGCTCGTAGCGCAGCAATTCCTCGATCAGGCGCGGCGCGGTCTCCGGCTCGGCCCGCAGGCGCTCCAGATGCCCGGGGAAGCGCAGCAGCGTCAGCATGCCGTTGGTGATCAGGTTCACCGTGGTCTCGTGGCCCGCCACCAGCAGCAGCACGGCGGTGGCGATCAGGTCGTAGTCGTTCATCCCGTCCCGGTCGGTCGCGAGATCGGAGAGAATGTCCTCCTGCGGCGCCTTGCGCTTGTCCTTGATCAGGTCCCGGATGTAGTCGGCGATCTCATTGAAGCAGACCTCGTTCCTGGCCTGGGTCTCCGCGTCGTCGCGCTGGTTGGGCTCCAAGGCAGTCGCGAGCTGCGTCGCCCAGCCGTGGAACCGCGGCTCGTCCTCCGGCGGCACGCCGAGCAGCTCGCAGATCACCGTGACGGGCAGTGGGTAGGAGAAGTCGTCGACGAGGTCGATGCGTCCCTTCCCCCGCATCTTGCCGATCAGGTCGTCGGTGATGCGTTGCGTCTTGTCGCGCATGCCGCGCACCCGCTCCGGCGTGAAGCAGCGCATCACCTGCGCCCGCAGGCGGTCGTGGTCGGGCGGATCGCGGAAGATGAAGGGGCGGTGCCGCTTGCGGATCTCGGCCCGCACCGGGCGCACCAGCAGGTCGGTGACCGGATGCCCGGTCCAGCGGAATTTCCGGGGGTCGGGCAGATCGTCCGAGCTGATCCGCGGATCGGAGATCAGCCGCGCCAGCTCGGCATGGGTGCTGACGACGTAGGTGCCGTCCTCCTGCCGCGCGACCGGGGTCTTTCGCATCTCCGCGTAGAGCGGGTAGGGGTTCGCCCGGTTGGCGGGATCGAGGATCCGTTCGAACAGCGTGCTTCCGCTCATGGGATTTTCCGATGGATCGCTGCGCGATGCGGAAAATCCGCTTCGCTCAGGCGCCGCGCGGGCTTTGGAATGTGAATCACGGGTCCTGCACACGGATGCGGGTCTGGTCGAGGGCATCCCCGATCGGCGGGAAGGGGGCGCGCTCGCGGATCGCGGCCTTGTAGGCCGGCAGCCAGCGGGCGCTGTCGATCGAGGCCGCGGCGATGGTGCGGCCGTCACGTCCGAAGGCGACCACGAGGCGGCGCTCCTCCAGGGAGCCGTGCATCACCGCGAAGGCATCGGCGCCCTCGGTCAGGCCGACGAGCTTGATCGTCAGGCCGAATTGCTGCGACCAGAAATCGGGCAGGTGGTCGTGGCGGCGCATGGCCGAGGCGTCGCCGGCCAGCATGTTGTCCGCAACGGTCTCCGCTTGCGCCCGGGCGTTGCCCCAGTGCTCGACCGCCACCAGCGCGTCGTCGTCGTGCGGGTTCGGCCAGCGCGCCACGTCGCCGGCCGCGAACACGCCCGCGGCCACGCTCCCGTCGCGGAGCAGGGCCCGGCAGAAGGCGTCGCAGCGCAAGCCCTTGGCGTCGGCCTCCAGCCCGGAGCCGTCGAGCCACTCGACGTTGCGCAGCGTCCCGATCGCCGCGACGAGGCAATCGGTCTCGATCCGCTCGCCGTCCTTCAGGGTCACGGCGGCGAGCCGGTCGCCTTCCGCCTCCATCCGCTCGATCTCGGTCTTCAGGCGGAGGTCGACGCCCTTTTCGCGCGCCACCTCGCCGACGAGGCCGCCGAGGCGCGGACCGAGGGCGGCGGCCAACGGTACGGCGTCGCGCACCAGCAGGGTGACGGGGAGACGCAAGTCGCGGCAGGTCGAGGCCACCTCGAAGCCGATGAAGCCGCCGCCGACGAGGACGACGCGGCGCGGCTTCGCCTGAAGTCGTGCGCCGAGCCGCCGCGCGTCGTCCCGGCCGCGCAGGGTGAAGACGCCGGCGAGGGCCGCTTCTTCCGATGCGGGCCAGGGCCGCGCCCGGGTGCCGGTGGCGATCAGCAGGCGGTCGTAGGGCAGGCGGCTGCCATCGCCGAGTTCGACCGTACGCGCAGCAGGGTCGAGCCGGGTCGCCGGCCGGCCGAGGCGGAACTCCGCTCGCAGGTCGGGATGGCGGGGCAGGGTGGTGTCGGCGGTGCAGAGCCCGCGCAGCACCTGCTTGGAGAGCGGCGGCCGGTCGTAGGGGAGGTGGGGCTCGTCGCCGACCAGGGTGAGGGAGCCGGCAAAGCCGCGCTCGCGTAAGCGATGGGCGGCGGCCAGGCCCGCCAGCGAGGCGCCGACGACGACGATGCGCTCGGGTCGTGCGGTCACGACGCCTCTCCGGCCTGCTCGGGGGCGTCCGGAAAGGCGGTGATCGCCCGGACCGGGCAGGCCTGGACGGCTCGCTCGATCGCGCCCCGCGCCGCCTCGTCGGGGGAGGGGTCGTAGACCAGGGCCTCGCGCCCGTGCAGCGCAAAGTGCCCCGGCGCCGCGTAGATGCACTGCGCGTAGGCCTGGCAGCGGTTGAGATCCACGACGACCTTCATGGGGAGGCTTTCGCTCTGCCTGTGCCGATGCGGGGAGGCCGCCGGAACCGGCGGGCCGACGCGATAAGCTAGGGCGGCGCCGTCCGCTCGCCACGGCGGCGGCCTGACGCTCCCGATGGAGCGGGAAACGCGGCGAGCCGGCCATCGGATCGATCGCGCGTCAGGGCGCGGCGGGCTCGATGGTGCCCAGCGTGCGCCGCCCGAGCGCCCGCGCCTTCAGGCGCAGGGCCGGCTTCTCGACGGCGTACCAGGAGAGCGCCGCGACGAGGAGGGCGAGCCCGAGCGCGGGGACCAGCAGCACCGGAGCGGAGGCCGCGGGGAACAGCGCGTGCAGGCTCTGCTGGATCGGCCAGCCGTAGAGGTAGACCCCGTAGGAGAGGTCGGCGGGGGGATCGAAGGCGGGGCGGGCCAGGGCCGGGAGGAAGGCGAGCCAGATCGCCGCGCAGCTCTCCGAGAGGAACAGCAGCGTGCGGGAGGGCGCGTGCCCCTGGAGGAGGGCGGCCGCGACGAGGCCGAGCAGCGGCCACGCCCCGAGCCGCACGCGGTCGCGCCACAGGTAGAGGCAGGCGCCGGCCGCGAAGATCAGCGGCAGGCGAAGGGCCGTCTCGGCGCCCTTCGGCATGTCGGGCCGGAAGGTTTCGAGCCCGGCCAGGGTCAGCGCCAGGGCGGCGGTGAGGGACGGCACGGCCCAGCGCCGCCGCAACAATCCGAACAAGCCGACGACCAGCACGCCGACATAGCAGATCGTCTCGTATTTCAGGGTCCAGACCGTGCCGAGCGGGCTGCGGAACGGGTTGGCCTCGAACAGGCCGGGCAGGCTCGCGTGGCTCTTGAAGGACAGGAGCGTGCCGCGCACGAAGCGCCACAGTTCCGGCGCGGCGTAGTACTCGGCGAGCGGCAGTCGGGTCAGGGCCGCGCCGAGGCCGAGACTCACGAGCAGCGTCGCGGCGACGAGACCCGGCACGATGCGCAACGAGCGGGCGATGGCGTAGTCGCGCCAGCCGCGCCGGTCGAAGCTCATGGTGACGAGGAAGCCGGAGACGGCGAAGAAGCCGTTCACCGCGTGCTCGCCGAGCGAGAAGCCGGTGGCGCGGGCCAGCGGCTCGTCGAGCGCCTGGCCGGAGACGACGCTGAAGGCGTGGGAGACCACCACCATCAGGGCCAGCGCCAGCCGCAGGGCCGAGAAGGCGTTGTGCGGGCGCGCCAGCGCCTGTGCGACCGTGGGACCGCAGAGGAGGCCGCTCACGGCTCCAAACCCTCGCGGGCGAGCGCGCTCCGTCCCCGCAGCGCCGCCAGGGCGCCCGCCGCCGAGCCGCCGTAGCGTTCCAGCCCCGCGCGGCGGAAGGCGAGGGCGGAGAGCGCCGCCTTCGGGACGTTGGTGGCGAGCATCCCGGGACTCGGATCGGGCAGGCCGTACTTCTTCGAGACGTAGGCGCGCGACCACGCCTGATGCCAGCGGGTGCGGAACACGCGGCCCGGCTCCGGCGCCGAGGAGCGCCCGCGCCCGTGCAGGGCCACCGCGCCGTGGACATGGACCAGCGTGCGGCCGGCCTCGGCCACCCGGCGGCAGAGGTCGTCGTCCTCGTAGAACAGGAAGATTTTTGGGTCGAAGCCGCCGAGTCCGAGGAAGAACGCGCGCTCGACCATCAGGCAGGCGCCGGACAGGAACGGGGCGCAGGCATCGCCCTCGGGCAGGGCGCGCCTGCCCTTCGGATTCGTGAGGTAGGGCGCGAGCAGCGAGCGCGGCTGGTAGAAGAAGCGCCCGTCCGGCTCGTGGATGCGCGGCGCCAGCAGTCCGGCATCGGGCCATGCCTCGGCCGCGGCGAGAAGCGCGGCGGCGGCGCCCGGTTGCAGCACGAGATCGGGGTTGAGGATGAGGACGTGCCCTGCCCCGTCGGCGGCGCGCACGCCGATGTTGTTGGCCCGCCCGTAGCCCTCGTTGCGGGGGTTGGCGATCACCCGCGCGCCGTGCGCCTCGGCCACCGCCACCGAGCCGTCGCGGCTGGCGTTGTCGACCACGATCGCCGGGACGGTTTCGCGGGCCAGCGCCGCGAGGCAGGCGGGCAGGGCGTCCGCGCTGTCGTGGGCGACAACGATCGCGCACAGCGCTTCGAGGTGCATTACTTGCTTAGCGTGAGAGTTAGAATCGCCCCGAGCGCTGCACCTCCAATCCCCGAAAGCAGACTGAACAATCCATTGAAAAGTACTGGATTTTTCTCGATTATTTTTAAAATGTGCTTCTCGCGTCCAGGTACCGTTAGCAACGATCGCTCGATTGTCGGTATCAATGAGTCTAGCAATTCCGAGTCTATGATGACGCGCCTATCTTCACTCTTTGAAGAGGTAGCCGGCCGTGATTCTGCCGAAAGAATTTGCTTTTCTAAACATTCCTCAATCAAATCTTCGACTTTAGATACGTCAATGCGTCCTCTCAGAAAGGCGCGATCCGCATCTTCAAGGGCGGCATAGTACGGCGATTTGTTGGCCGCGATTTGCTCTGGAATAGTTGTTGTTCCAGGTAACCGAAACCCGCTTTTTGCTGATAGTACGATATAGGAGAGTATGCGGGCAGTTCTTCCATTGCCATCTGCAAAGGGATGTATCCAGTTCATTCTCCAGAGGGCGTAGGCTGCTAAATGTTCGGCGGTCTTCGAATCCCAATTGGCATTTAGATATGCGCAAAAGTCTTCGACGAGCTCAGGCACGAATGCGGCGTTTGGCGGCTGATGCTGGCTGCCTCCAATCCGAACTTCACTGTTACGAAATGTCCCAGCGAATTTATGAATACCGGCGATGGCAAAGCGATTAAGAGTTAATAGATCCGACGGCCTGATGTAGGGACGGCCCACATCAAGCCAGTGGTCAAGTAAAAGCATTCCGACATCAAACTGTCGAAGAGCATTCCTTGCTTCTGCAAATGCTCGCTCTGCCGGATCCTTGATCAGATCCGGCTCATCAGTTTCGCTGTGTCTATCTGACATCGCCTGTCGCACCTTTGTGGCGCTTGAGATCTTCTTCAGCCAATCGGATTGTGTCGCGTGTTACGCGTTCATTTTCGATATGAGCGGATCCATAAGCAAAGCTTCTGCGCTGTGTTTCACGCTCATTTAACGACATTCCAATCGCTTTGGCCCGATCTAGAAGATTGGTAAGTTTTTTGCTCATGTCGATCACTCCACCTTCCAGAGGCTATCACTAGAACGCCCTCCCTGCCGGCATCGGCGATGGGATTCGGAGTTATGAACGAAATTTTGTGCGCGAGGCTCAGTCTCGCTAGAGCATCGTCCCGAAAGGTGGCCTCCGGCTTTCGGAAAAAGACGATGCAAAAACAAGAGCCGAGCGCATCGTCCTGGAGCCGATTTCCAGGACGATGCGCTCGGCACTCTGCTGGGCCCCTCACCCCTTCTTCTCGGGCAGGTTGAGGCGGATGTGCAGCTCGCGCAACTGCTTCGGGGTCGCCTCGGCCGGCGCGCCCATCATCAGGTCCTCGGCGCGCTGGTTCATCGGGAACAGCACGACCTCGCGGATGTTCGGCTCCTCGCACAGCAGCATGACGATGCGGTCGACGCCCGGCGCGATGCCGCCGTGCGGCGGGGCGCCGAGGCGCAGCGCGTTCAGCATGCCGCCGAACTTCTCCTCCAGCACGTCGCGGCCGTAGCCGGCGATCGCGAAGGCCTTCTCCATCACGTCGGGGCGGTGGTTCCGGATCGCGCCCGAGGACAGCTCGATGCCGTTGCAGACGATGTCGTACTGGAACGCCTTGATCCCAAGGATCTTTTCCGAGTCTCCGTCGCCGAGCGCGAGGAACTCGTCGCGGTCGAAGTTCGGCATCGAGAACGGGTTGTGGGAGAAGTCGATTTTCTTGTCTTCTTCGTTCCACTCGTACATCGGGAAATCGACGACCCAGCAGAAAGCGAACTGGTCCGTGTCGGAGAGCTTCAGTTCGTCGCCGATGCGGATGCGCGCCTTGCCCGCGAGCGCCGCCGCCTTCGCCTCGGTGCCGGCGGCGAAGAACACCGCGTCGCCCGCCTTCGCCCCGGCCTTCTCGGCGATCCGTGCCTGGATCTCAGGCGGAATGAACTTGGCGATCGGCCCCTTGCCGGAGAGATGCACGCCCTCCTCCTCGAACACGATGTAGCCCAGGCCCGGCGCGCCTTCCGAGCGGGCCCAGTCGTTGAGCTTGTCGAAGAACGAGCGCGGCTGGCCCGCCGCCCCGGTGGCGGGGATGGCGCGCACCACGCCGCCCGACTTGATCACGCCCTTGAACGCCTTGAACGCCACCGCGTCGTCGGCGAATTCGTCGGTGACGTCGGCGATGAGGAGCGGGTTCCTCAGGTCCGGCTTGTCGACGCCGTATTTCAGCATCGCATCGGCGTAGGTGATGCGCGGAAACTTGTCCGTCACGCGCTTGCCCGCGGAAAATTCCTCGAACACGCCGCGCAGCACCGGCTCGACCGCCTGGAACACGTCCTCCTGCGTGACGAAGCTCATCTCGATGTCGAGCTGATAGAACTCGCCCGGCGAGCGGTCGGCCCGCGCGTCCTCGTCGCGGAAGCAGGGCGCGATCTGGAAGTAGCGGTCGAAGCCCGCGATCATCGTGAGCTGCTTGAACTGCTGCGGCGCCTGCGGCAGCGCGTAGAACTTTCCGGGGTGCACGCGGGACGGCACGAGGTAGTCGCGGGCGCCCTCGGGGCTCGAAGCGGTCAGGATCGGCGTCTGGAATTCGAAGAAACCGCCCTCGCGCATGCGGCGGCGCAAGCTGTCGATGATCGCGCCGCGCTTCATGATGTTGGCGTGCAGCTTCTCCCGGCGCAGATCGAGGAAGCGGTACTTGAGCCGGGTCTCCTCCGGGTATTCCTGGTCGCCGAAGACGGGCAGCGGCAGTTCGCCCGCGGGGCCCAGCACTTCGAGGTCGTCGATATAGACCTCGACCGCGCCGGTCGGCAGTTCCGGGTTCTCGGTGCCGGCGGGCCGGGTGCGCACGCGGCCGTCGATGCGGATCACCCATTCGGAGCGCGCCGTCTCGGCGGCCTTGAAGGCCTTCGAGTCGGAATCGATCACGCACTGCGTCAGGCCGTAATGGTCGCGCAGGTCGATGAAGAGCACGCCGCCATGGTCGCGGACGCGGTGGCACCAGCCGGACAGGCGGACGCTCGCGCCGACGTCGGACGGGCGAAGCGCCCCGCAGGTATGGGTACGGTAACGGTGCATGACGGGCTCTTGAGAAGGAGCCGGCACCATTCACGGGAGGCGGGTGAAGTCAAGGCGACGGGGCCGCTCGGCGGACCCGCCTCGGGCCGTGCCGCCTACTCCGCGGCGGCGAGCGTCACCTCGGGCACCGGCACGCCGATGTCGCGCAGCAGTTCGGCGTCGGCGTCGGCCTCGTTGTTGGCGGTGGTGAGCAGGCGCTCGCCGTAGAAGATCGAGTTGGCGCCGGCGAGGAAGCAGAGGATCTGCGCCTCGCGGGTCAGGCTCTTGCGGCCGGCGCTGAGGCGGACGCGAGCCTTCGGCATGACGATGCGGGCGGTGGCGCACATCCGCACGAGGTCGAGGGGATCGATCGGCGGGCGGTCCGCCAGCGGCGTGCCCTCGACGGCGACGAGCGCGTTGATCGGCACGCTCTCGGGATGCGGCGCGTGGTTGGCGAGCACGAGCAGCATCTCGGCCCGGTCGCGCACCCGCTCGCCCATCCCGACGATGCCGCCGCAGCAGACGCCGATGCCCGCCTGCCGGACATGCTCCAGGGTCTGGAGCCGGTCGTCGTAGGTGCGGGTCGAGATGATGTCGCCGTAGAATTCGGGGCCGGTGTCGAGGTTGTGGTTGTAGGAGGTCAGCCCCGCTTCCGCGAGGCGCTGGGCCTGGCTCCGGGTCAGCATGCCGAGGGTGACGCAGGCCTCCATGCCGAGGCCGCGCACGCCGCGCACCATCTCCAGCACCGCGTCGAAGTCCGGCCCGTCCTTCGGCTTGCGCCACGCCGCGCCCATGCAGAAGCGGTGCGCCCCGTTGGCCTTGGCGGCGGCGGCCTCCTCGAGCACGGCCTCGACCGGCATCAGCCGCTCGCGGGGCAGGTTGGCTCCCTTGTGGTGGGCCGATTGCGGGCAATAGGCGCAATCCTCCGGGCAGCCGCCGGTCTTGATCGACAGCAGAGCCGCCCGCTGGATGTCGGCGGGGTCGTTGTGCGCCCGGTGCACGAGGCCCGCCCGATGCACGAGATCGAGCAGCGGCATGTCGTGGATCGCCTGGATCTCGGCCAGCGTCCAGTCGTGACGGATGGCGGCGGGGGCCGGGCCAGAGGCCGGCGAAGAGGCGAGGGAGACCACGGCGTCGCTCATGCGCATCCTTGAGGGCGAAGGCGGGGGAAAATCAAGCCTCGCCGTTCCGCGCCTGACTGTTCGAAGCGGCCCGCCGCGCCCTTCATCGACCGGTGGGCCGTCAGTTCGTCGGCTCGCCCGCGGCGACCTTCGCGGTCCAGTCGTCGAAGGCCACGACCCTTTGGCGCTGCTCGCCGAGACGATCGATGCGCAGGACCATCTCGTCGTCGCTCCTGAGGAAGCGCGGCGGCTTCATGCCGAGCCCCACGCCCGGCGGGGTGCCGGTGGTGATGACGTCGCCGGGCTCCAGCATCATGAAGTGCGAGACGTAGGCCACGATCTGGGCGACGTCGAAGATCATCGTCGCGGTCGAGCCGGTCTGCATCCGCTCGCCGTTGAGGTCGAGGCTCATCGAGAGGTTCCTCAGGTCGGGGATCTCGTCCAGCGTCACGAGCCAGGGACCGAGCGGGCCGAAGGTCGGGCAGCCCTTGCCCTTGGTCCAGGTGCCGCCGCGCTCCAACTGGAATTCGCGCTCGGACAGGTCGTTGCAGATGCACAGGCCCGCCACGTAGCGCAGGGCCTCGTTGGCGTGGACGTAGGAGGCGCGGGCGCCGATCACCACGGCGAGCTCCACCTCCCAGTCGGTCTTGGCGGAGGCCTTGGGCAGGATCACCGTGTCGTTGGCGCCGACGATGCAGGAGGGCGCCTTGTTGAAGACGATCGGCTCGGGCGGAATCGCGGCGCCGGTCTCGGCGGCGTGGTCGGCGTAGTTCAGGCCGATCGCCACGAAGTTGCGGGTGCCGCCGACGCAGGGGCCGAGGCGGGTGTCGGGCGGCAGCAGCGGCAGGCTCTGCGGATCGATTCGCGCGAGCCGGTCGAGCGATTCCCGCGCGAGGCCCGCTCCCGCGATGTCGCGCAGGGTCCCCGAGAGGTCGCGCAAGCCGCCCTTCGCGTCCACGAGGCCCGGCTTCTCGTCACCGCTCGCACCGTGCCGGATCAACTTCATCGTCGGCGTCTCCGTCTCCGTCCTGCCCGAGGCCTGCCTTGGGGCGCCAGACCATGGCCGTCGCCGGTCCGGGGTGCAAGCGGGGCCTCGGTTCAGCCTCTGCCTCCCGAGAGCGCCCGGGACAGCCGTGGTTCCGTGACATAAACTCCTCAATTGATCTATAATTCAGCTTTCGGCTTTTTCCCTCTGGACCGGGAGCGCGCAATCCTCTTCGATCGTCGGTGCAACTTGGGTCTGCAAGAAGACGCTTCGGAGAGACAAGATGACTGGGGGGACGATCCGCGCGCTCGGGCTCGCGGGAGCCGTTGCGGCCGCTTCGATGGCGGGCGTGACGGGAGCGCAGGCCGGTGCCTTCGGCCTGCGTGAGCAGAGTGCACAGGGTTTGGGCGTCGCCTTCGCGGGCGCGGCCTCGGGCGGGGCGGGCGTCTCGTCGATCTTCTGGAACCCGGCGACCGTGACGATGCGGCCGGGATTTGCCAGCGAGCAGAGCCTGACCTTCATCAACCTCTCGGGTGAGATCACGCCGACGGTGGGCACCGCGCCGGGGCTGCTGCCCTTCGGCTCCTCCGGCGAGATCGGCCAGGGCGCCGTGGTGCCCTCGGGCGCCACCTCCTACCAGCTCACCGACCGGCTCTGGGTCGGCATCCAGACCGGCGCGCCCTACGGCCTCGTCACCAAGCCGCGCAACGACTGGGCGGGCTCGGTCTACGCCCGCTCCTCGCGGATCTTCTCGCTCGCCTTCAACCCGGTGGTCGGCTTCAAGGTCAACGACTGGCTGTCCGTCGCCGCCGGCCCGAACATCGAGTACTTCCGCCTGACCCTGCGCCAGGCGGTGCCCGTGCCCGGCCTGTCCCCGGCCCTCTATCCGTCGGGCTTCCTCAAGGGCGATTCCTGGGGCGTCGGCTTCACCGCGGGCGTGACGGTCACCCCCGCCGCCGGCACGGTGATCGGCGTCGGCTACCGCTCCTCGGTCCATCACGACCTCGAAGGCTCGATCGGTTTCCCCGACCCGCGGCAGGCCCTGGCGCTCGGCGTCGTGCGGGCCAACCTCAACACGCCGGAGAAGGTCAGCGTCGGCCTGACCCAGGAGATCAACCCGGTCACGCGGCTCAATCTCGGCTTCGAGTGGGACAACTGGTCGAGGCTCGGCGATATCGGCATCGTCTCGCAGGCGCTCGGCGTACCGGTCAACCACCTGCCGCTCAACTTCAAGGATTCGTTCTTCTACGCGATCGGCGCCGAGTACGACTGGTCGCCGAACCTGACCCTGCGGGCGGGCTTCGCCTACGACGACGGGCCGATCGACTTCTCGAACCGTTCGGCGCGCCTGCCCGACAACGACCGCTACATCGTCTCGGTCGGCGGCAGCTACCGCTGGAGCGAGAAGGTGCTGCTGACGGCGAGCTACGCGCACGTCTTCCTGGAGCGCAGCCGCCTGCTGGCGGGCGCGGGCCGCGACTACAACGTCGCCAACATCCCGCTCGCGGCCTTCACCGACGCCAGCGCCGACGTCGTCTCGGTCGGCTTCCGCTACCAGTGGGACGCGCCCGCGGCCGTCGTTCCGGCCCCGCTGGTGCGCAAGTACTGACCTGCGAAGAAGCCCGCGCCGGTCCCGCCTCGGCCCGGCGCGGCGGAAAGCGATCCCTTACTGTCTCGACCTCGATCGCTTCAAGCCCGTCAGCGACGTCCACGGCCATGCGGCGGGCGACGCCCTGCTGGTGCAGGCGGCCAAGCGCATGCTGGCCGAACTGCGCCCGACCACGGCTATCCTATCTACAGCCTCATCCTGAGGTGCCCGCGCCAGCGGGCCTCGAAGGATCCTCCAGAGCCCGCCGCGCGATGCCTGGAGCACCCTTCGAGGCTCCGCGACGCTCCGGCGCCTCAGGATGAGGGGCGAGATGGGATCACCGCAGTCAAACAGGCTCTGATACCGTTTCCGATTGATCGCTTCGGGTTTCGCCACAACTCCGTCATCGCGAGCGGCAGTGAAGCGATCCAGGACGCGAAAGGTCCGGAAAGGTCGCGCCCTGGATGGCCACGGCTTCGCCTCGCAATGACGCAGGAGAGGCCGAAGTCATCAACTGAATGTCATATGACAGGCCGCTGAAAAACTCTGGCGAGGCAGATAGACCTTCTCCCGACCGACCGGGGCTCGGTTGGAGGCGGCGACCCGCACATGGCAGCCGCGGGTCGCCGCTGCCCGCCGGCAACGCCAGTCGGCCGGCGGAGAAGTTCCTGCTCCTGTCCGGGACTTCTTCGGCAGCCTGCCAAAGGGATGGCCCCTTTCGAAACCCGGGGGATCAGGCCGCCTCGCGCTCCGGCACGAACCGGCGGCGGGCGTTCTCCCACCAACTGCGCCGGCGCTGCGCCTCGGCCTCCGCCGCCTTGGCGGCGTAGAAGGAGGCGTTGTGCTCCCCGCGCAGGGCTTCGCGGGTGAAGCGGATCAGGTGGTGGGCGACGAAGCCCATGTTGAACACCGCCTCGATCTGCCCGCGCTTCAGGGCGTGGCCCGCCGCCTGCCAGAACGGCCGGCGGTAGTCGGAGAAGAGGCCCACCCGGGTGATGATGTTGAAGCCGAGGATCAGGCCGCGGCGCAGGTTCGTCTTCGTCAGCTTGCCCTTCGTCGGGGTGGCGATGCGGTTGCCGTAGGTCACGTCGCACTGGTGCTTGAAGCGCTCGAAGAGCTGTTCGGGCGCGTAGGCGTGGGCGATGGCCCGGCGCCAGCTTCCCACCACCGTGTCGTGCGGGCGCTTGAACAGCACGTTCGATTCGAGGCTGGCGTCGTGGACGAGCCGGCCCTCGCGCTCCAGCCGGTCCCAGAGCGGGGTCTTGGGCAGCGCCTGGAGCAGGTTGATCGTCAGCACCGGAATCGCCGACCGGTCGATGAAGTCGATCAGGTTCTGCTCGGATTTGTCGGTATCCGAGTCGAGCCCGAGGATGATGCCCGAGGTCACCTCCAGCCCGTAGGAATTGAGCGTTTGGATCGCCTCGTACATCGGCACGGCGGCGTTGTGGGTCTTGTCGATGCCCTTCAGCGCGTCGGCCTCCGGTGTCTCGATGCCGACGAACACCGTCATGAAGTTGGCCTGCCGCATCAGTTCGAGGATCTCGGGCTGCTTGGCCATGTTCAGCGTCGCCTCGCAGGCGAACTGGAGCGGGTAGCCGTTCTCCTTCTGCCACTCCACCAGATGCGGCAGCATCTCGCGGGTCGCCTTGCGGTTGCCGATGAAGTTGTCGTCGACGAAGTAGACCACCGCCGGGTGGCCCGGCTGGCTGACGATGGCGTCCAACTCGGCGCACATCTGCTCCGGGCTCTTCAGCCGCGGCTGCCGGCCGTAGAGCTGCGGGATGTCGCAGAACTCGCAGCGATAGGGGCAGCCCGAGGAGAATTGCAGCGAGCCGATCAGGTAGCGCTTGAGCGGCACCGCCTCGTAGGCCGGGGCCGGGAAGTCGGCCAGCGCCAGCCGGTCCTTGGTGTCGAGCACGATCTGGCCTGCCGGACGCGTCAGGTCGCGGTCCAAAATCTCGATCAGCCGGTCGGTGGCGTCGCCGATCTCGCCGACATGGAGGTAGTCGAAGTCCGGGTACTTCTCCGGCGCGCCGGAGACGGAGGGGCCGCCGAGCACCGCGACCTTGCCGGCTTCGTGCGCCCGCCGGCCGATGTCGTGGATCTGGCCCTCCTGGATGTGCATCCCCGAGACGAACACCGCGTCGGCCCAGGCGAAATCCTGCGGCGAGGCGGGCCGGATGTTCTCATCGACGAAGCGGCATTCCCAGCTCTCGGGCATGTAGGCCGCGATCACCAGGAGGCCCTGGGGCGGCATGAACGCCTTGACCCCGCCCATCAGCGGATAGGCGTGGGAGAAGGTGCCGAAGGACGGCGTGTAGGCGGGGAAGACGCACAGGACGCGCCGGCGGGACGAGACGGGAAGGGGGCATCGCATGGTCCCCTATCTAGCACAGCCCGTCGCGTTGGCGTCCCCTCTTTGGCGCGACACGATGCTTGCGGGCACCTGAATCCGGCTCTTGGACCGAAGCTCCGCCGCACGACGCGTGCGAGCCCGCCGCCCGGGCCCGGCGCTCCCGCGATTTGGTGCGGCTTCGAGGACACATCCGGGTCCTGAAACGGCAGCGGCGGCAGTGGCATGCGGCGAATGCATGCGGAAAGCCGCTCGATCCGGCGAAGTCTGCGCCCGCCGACGCTTGCCCGTGACGATTTCGCCTCTCACCGCCCCGATCACGCGATTCCTGCGCAACCCGTCCGGGCAGATGGTCGTCGAAAAAACGGCCAATCGAGATGGTTCAAAGATACAGTAAATCACATTATGACGTCACTTTTATGACGAAATAAACTTGCAAAACATCGGATTAATTGGCGTTATCGCCCGTAATACAAATAATGTGTCTGATTAATCCTCGTGTTTTGTCGCGAATTACTTTTAATCCTTCCAGCCCGGTGCTATCGGCCAAGCATGGCTGTGGGACGCGCCGCCGGGGTCGCTAAGCGATTGAGCCGACTAACGACTTCGCCGGTCTCCGCGCCTTCCGTGGTGCGTGCGGCGAGGATGTTCCGTTCGGCCGATCGGCGTGCGTGCTGCGCCTGACGATTGGCAACCGAAGGCTGGGCGCATTCCGGCACAACACGGCGAGCGTCATCACGCCGGCCCGGAATGCGGCTAAAGGGGGTTCGAGAGATGAAACGACGTCTTCTGACCGCGCTGCTCTTGTCGAGTGCCCTGGTGCTGCCGGGCACGCAGGCCCGGGCCCAGACGGTCGCGGAGCTGCAGCGCCAGATCAATGAGCTGAAGGCGATGATCAAGGCGCAGGCCGAGGCGCAGGGCAGGGGGCCCCGGCGTGCGGGCCCCGTCGCCACGCGGCCCGCGAACGCCCGCACCACCGATGCCGGCACCTTCCCGGCGGCCGGCCGGCCGATCGAATCCGCGGTGGCGCAGCCGGCCGTTCCCGGCCTGGTTCCCCACCGCTTCGCCATCGACGAACCGGAAACGTGGTACGACGCCCTGGTGCCGCCCGCGCCGCAACTGCTCGAAGACGGGCCGAACCATGCGTCCCGGCCCAAGACCTGGTTCGAGCGCCTGTCGCTGCGCGGCTACACGCAGTTGCGCGGCAACGAGTTCCTGTCCGGCGACGACACCGCTCCGGCCGGCCTCTCGCGCCTGCGCTCCGTCCACGACAGCAGCATCAGCGACCGCAGCAACTTCCTCTTCCGCCGGGTGCGCCTGATCCTGCAAGGCGACATCCACGAGCGGGTGTTCATCTACATCCAGCCCGACTTCGCTGTCGGCGTGAGCGATCGCCAGCACTTCACGCAGTTGCGCGACGCCTACGCGGACGTGTTCCTCGACGATGAGCGCCGCACCCGCCTGCGCTTCGGCCAGCAGAAGGTGCAGTATGGCTGGGAAAACCTGCAATCCTCGCAGAACCGCCTCACGCTCGACCGCTCCGATGCGATCAACAGCGCGGTGCCCGGCGAGCGCGACATCGGTATCTCGTTCTACTACACGCCCTGGCACGTGCAGCGCATCTGGGACCGCTTGGCCAAGGGCGGACAGAAGCTGTTCGGCAATTACGGCGCCTTCGGCGTCGGCATCTACAACGGCCAGACCATCAATCGGCTCGAGGGCAACAAGGACCTGATGACGGTCATGATGGCGACCTGGCCGTTCGAGCTCGACGGGCTGGGCGACATCTTCAAGGGGCAGGTGCTGGAGGTCGGCGGCTCGGCCTACCGCAACCGCTTCAGGCCCGAGGTCGTCGGCACGACACTCGGCAACGGCTACGACGACGAACGCGTCGGCCTGCACGCGATCCTGTATCCGCAGCCCTTCGGTCTCCAGGCGGAGTGGAACTGGGGCCGCGGCCCGGAATACGATCCCATCGCCCGGGCGATCCAGACCAAGCCGCTCCAGGGCGGCTACGTCCAGGCGATGTACAAGGTCGACCACTCCCCGGTCGGCCCGTTCATGCCCTACGCCCGCTGGCAGACCTACGATGGCGGCTGGAAGGTCGGCACGAACGCCCCGCGGCTCGATACCGACGAGTTCGAGTTGGGCATCGAGTTCCAGCCGATCAAGGCGGTCGAACTCACCCTGGCCTACGCCAACATGAAGCGGCGCGAGGCCAATGTCGGACGCTTCGGCCGGGCCGAAGGCGACCTGTTCCGCGGCCAGTTGCAGATCAACTACTGATCGGCGCCGGGCGGCATCCGGTCGATCCCTTCGGGAAGGCGGGTGGCCCCCTCCCCAGGGCGCCGCGCGGACGTGACGACCGGGCCCGCCGCTTCGGTCGGGCGGCGGGCCGTCGTCACGCCTCGGCCTGCTTCGACAGGACGGTGGTGCGCCCGGCGCCTTTGCCGCCCTCCGCATCCGGGTTGCGCAATTCGCGCATGCCCGGCAGATGGCCGTCCACGACGAAGACGAGCACGCTCAGCACCGGCAGCAGCTTCGAGGCCATCGCCCGAAACATCCTCAACGCCTGCCCTCAAAGCTCGGGCGCGGCGGTGTAGGCCGGCTTCCGCCTCCACGCGGATGCGCTGGCGCACACGGGGGGGCGGTGCCGGGGCCGGTGTCGCGGACGACAGCGCGAGCGGACGGTGGCGCGCGGGCCTGCCCCGCATCCCCGCCCGATGCGCCTCGATGCGCCCTTGCCTGCGACGGAAAAGTCGCGGTGCGGGACTTGGCAGGCGGCTTGCACGCCGCTATAGACCGCGCTCCACGAATTCACCCATTGGAAGGGATCGGCCGATCGGTCGGTTTCCGTTCGAGATGCCGCCCGGGCGACCGGGCGGTGATGGCCGGAAGGGACTTGGGGCAGCGGCTCCGAGCGCCGTTTCCGGCTATGTCCTGTCCGAGACTGCAGGCGCCGGGCAACCGGCTTAATCGGCGACAGCCTGCACAGACGGGGAAGACCGAATTTTGACACACCTCGCTTCGGGGCCGACCGGCACCGGAGGGAGGCATCGGTTTGAACCAATCTCACCCGCGAGGCGCCTTCACGGGCGCTTCAAGGGGACAGGGCCGTGAGACGTCGCCCGGGCGACGGTTCCGGCTTCTCAGCCGAGATCCGTTCCGGGCGGCAAGTGCAACCGGCGGACCTGTCTCAGGTTCCGCCAACCGGAGAGAGCACCAGTGGACCGGACAGCTAAAGCTGATCTCGTCTCGACGCTCAACGGCGTGTTCACCGCGAACGCCGTCGTCGTCGTGGCCCACTACAAGGGCCTCACGGTCGCCGACATGCAGAAGCTGCGCTCGCAGATGAAGCAGGCCGGCGCCACCGTGAAGGTCGCCAAGAACCGGCTCGCCAGCATCGCTCTCGATGGCACGGACGTCGCCTCCATCAAGCCCCTCCTGAAGGGCCCGACCCTGCTCGCCTATTCGAGCGATCCGGTCGCGGCCGCCAAGGTTGCGGTGGACTTCGCCAAGACGAACGAAAAGCTCGTGATTCTCGGCGGCGCCATGGGAACGACTGCCCTGAACCCGGACGGCGTGAAGGCGCTCGCCTCGCTCCCGTCCCTCGACGAACTGCGCGCCAAGCTCGTGGGCCTCATCCAGGCTCCCGCGACCAAGGTCGCCCAGGTCGTCAACGCGCCGGCGGCCAAGCTCGCCCGCGTGTTCGGGGCCTATGCCAAGAAGGACGAGGCGGCCTGAGCCGTTTCCCCCTAGCGAAACCATCCGTTCAAACCGATATACGCAAAGGACATTCACATGGCTGATCTCGCCAAGATCGTCGAGGATCTCTCCTCGCTGACCGTTCTCGAGGCCGCCGAGCTCGCCAAGCTCCTCGAGGAGAAGTGGGGCGTCTCGGCCGCTGCCGCCGTCGCCGTCGCCGCCGGCCCGGCCGGGGGTGGTGCCGCCGCCCCGGCCGCCGAGGAGCAGACCGAGTTCACCGTCGTCCTGGCCGCGGCCGGCGACAAGAAGATCGAGGTCATCAAGGAGGTCCGCGCGATCACCGGCCTCGGCCTCAAGGAGGCCAAGGACCTCGTCGAGGGCGCCCCGAAGCCGGTCAAGGAGTCGGTGGCCAAGGACGAGGCCGAGAAGATCAAGGCCCAGCTCGAGAAGGCCGGCGCCAAGGTCGAGCTCAAGTAATCCGTCGATGGGCCGTTCCCGGCCCATCGCATCCGGCGCGCGCTCCTCGGAGGTGCGCCGGCCAGACGCCCGCGGGCTCCGGCTCGCGGGCTAACGCCGCTTCGGGCGGCCGCGGTTCCCGAGGGCGGGCGCGCGCGGCGATACGGAAGACGAATTCGGTTCGGGTGGGCCGACCGTCCGGCGGGGCGGCCCTTCGAGCCCGGTGACGGGAGGTGTTTCGCCTTCCCCGGGCACCCTACGCTGAGGTGGTGGAGCGAGGTCTCATGGCCAATACGCTGGTCGGTCGCAAGCGCATTCGCAAGTTCTTCGGCAAGATCCGGGAAGTCGCCGAGATGCCGAACCTCATCGAGGTTCAGAAGGCGTCCTACGACCAGTTCCTGATGGTGGACGAGCCGGAAGGCGGACGCGCCGACGAGGGCCTCCAGAGCGTCTTCAAGTCGGTGTTCCCGATCTCGGACTTCGCCTCGACGGCGCTCTTGGAGTTCGTGCGCTACACCTTCGAGGCGCCGAAATACGACGTCGACGAGTGCCGCCAGCGCGGCATCACTTTCGCGGCCCCGCTCAAGGTGACGCTGCGCCTGATCGTGTTCGACGTGGATCCCGACACCGGCGCCAAGTCGGTCAAGGACATCAAGGAGCAGGACGTCTACATGGGCGACATGCCGCTCATGACGGACAACGGCACCTTCATCGTCAACGGCACCGAGCGCGTCATCGTCTCGCAGATGCACCGCTCTCCGGGCGTGTTCTTCGACCACGACAAGGGCAAGACGCACTCCTCGGGCAAGCTGCTGTTTGCCGCCCGCATCATCCCCTATCGGGGTTCCTGGCTCGACGTCGAGTTCGACGCCAAGGACATCGTGCACGTGCGCATCGACCGCAAGCGCAAGCTGCCGGTGACCTCGCTGCTGTTCGCGCTCGGCCTCGACGGCGAGGAGATCCTCTCGACCTTCTACAACCGCGTCACCTACGAGCGGGACGGGGCGGACTGGCGCGTGCCGTTCGACGCCGAGCGTCTGAAGGGCTTCAAGGCCTCCGTCGACCTCATCGACGCCGATTCCGGCGAGGTGGTGCTGGAGGCGGGCAAGAAGCTCAACGCCCGCAACGCCCGCCTGATCGCCGAGAAGGGCACCAAGTTCCTGCGTGCGACCGACGAGGATCTCGTCGGCCAGTACATCGCCGAGGACCTCGTCAACGTGAAGACCGGCGAGATCTGGGCCGAGGCCGGCGACGAGATCTCCGAGAAGCTGCTCAAGGCGCTCGACGAGATCGGCGTCACCGAGATCCCGGTGCTCGACATCGACCACGTCAATGTCGGCCCCTACATCCGCAACACCCTCGCGGTCGACAAGAACTCGGCCCGCGAGGGTGCGCTGTTCGACATCTACCGCGTCATGCGTCCGGGCGAGCCGCCGACGCTCGACACGGCGGAAGCGATGTTCCACTCGCTGTTCTTCGACGCCGAGCGCTACGACCTCTCCGCGGTCGGCCGCGTGAAGATGAACATGCGCCTCGACCTCGACGCCGCCGACACCGTGCGCACGCTGCGCCGCGAGGACATGCTCGCGGTCGTCAAGGCGCTGGTGGACCTGCGCGACGGCAAGGGCGAGATCGACGACATCGACCATCTCGGCAACCGCCGCGTCCGCTCGGTCGGCGAGCTGATGGAGAACCAGTACCGTCTGGGCCTCCTGCGGATGGAGCGCGCCATCAAGGAGCGCATGTCGTCGGTCGACATCGACACGGTGATGCCGCAGGACCTGATCAACGCGAAGCCCGCGGCTGCCGCCGTGCGAGAATTCTTCGGCTCGTCGCAGCTCTCGCAGTTCATGGACCAGACCAACCCGCTGTCGGAGGTGACGCACAAGCGCCGCCTGTCGGCCCTCGGCCCGGGCGGTCTGACCCGCGAGCGTGCCGGCTTCGAGGTGCGCGACGTGCACCCGACCCACTACGGCCGCATCTGCCCGATCGAGACGCCGGAGGGCCCGAATATCGGCCTGATCAACTCGCTGGCGACCTTCGCCCGCGTCAACAAGTACGGCTTCATCGAGACGCCGTTCCGCCGGGTGAAGGACGGCGTGGTGACCGACGAGGTCGCCTACCTCTCCGCCATGGAGGAGGCGAAGTACTACGTCGCCCAGGCCAATGCCGGCATGGACGCGGCGCGCCGGCTGACGGACGACCTCGTGGTCTGCCGCCGCGCGGGCGAGGTCATCGTGGTTGCCCCCGACCGCGTGGACCTCATGGACGTGAGCCCGAAGCAGCTCGTCTCGGTCGCAGCGGCCTTGATCCCGTTCCTCGAGAACGACGACGCCAACCGCGCGCTGATGGGCTCGAACATGCAGCGCCAGGCGGTGCCGCTGGTTCGCGCCGACGCGCCCTTCGTCGGCACCGGCATGGAGGCCGTGGTCGCCCGCGATTCCGGCGCCGCCATCGCCGCCCGCCGCTCCGGCATCGTCGATCAGGTGGACGCCACCCGTATCGTCATCCGCGCCACGGAAGAAACGGACCCGACGAAGCCGGGCGTCGACATCTATCGCCTGCAGAAGTTCCAGCGCTCGAACCAGTCGACCTGCATCACGCAGAAGCCGCTGGTGCGCGTCGGCGAGCCGGTGAAGAAGGGCGAGATCATCGCCGACGGACCGTCCACCGAGTTCGGCGAGCTCGCGCTCGGCCGCAACGTGCTCGTCGCGTTCATGCCGTGGAACGGCTACAACTTCGAGGATTCGATCCTGCTCTCCGAGCGGATCGTGAAGGATGACGTGTTCACCTCGATCCACATCGAGGAATTCGAGGTGATGGCCCGCGACACCAAGCTGGGTCCGGAGGAGATCACCCGCGACATCCCGAACGTCTCGGAAGAGGCGCTGAAGAACCTCGACGAGGCCGGCATCGTCTATATCGGCGCCGAGGTGCATGCCGGCGACATCCTCGTCGGCAAGATCACGCCGAAGGGCGAGAGCCCGATGACGCCGGAGGAGAAGCTCCTGCGCGCCATCTTCGGCGAGAAGGCGTCCGACGTGCGCGATACCTCGCTGCGGGTTCCCCCGGGCGTGACCGGCACGATCGTCGAGGTGCGGGTGTTCAACCGCCACGGCGTCGACAAGGACGAGCGCGCGCAGGCCATCGAGCGCGAGGAGATCGAGCGTCTCGCCAAGGACCGCGACGACGAGCAGACCATCCTCGACCGCAACACCTACGCCCGGCTCGCCGAGGTGCTGATCGGTCAGGCGCCGATCGCCGGTCCGAAGGGCTTCCACAAGGACACGACGCTGACCCGGGAGATCATCGGCGAGTATCCCCGCTCGCAATGGTGGCAGTTCGCCGTCGTCGACGACCGTCTGATGACGGAGATCGAGGCGATGCAGAAGCAGTATGACGAGTCGAAGAAGCGCCTCGAACAGCGCTTCCTCGACAAGGTCGAGAAGCTGCAGCGCGGCGACGAGCTGCCTCCCGGCGTCATGAAGATGGTCAAGGTCTTCGTGGCGGTGAAGCGCAAGATCCAGCCCGGCGACAAGATGGCCGGCCGCCACGGCAACAAGGGTGTCGTGTCGCGCATCGTGCCGATCGAGGACATGCCGTTCCTGGAGGACGGGACGCATGCCGACATCGTGCTCAACCCGCTCGGCGTGCCCTCGCGCATGAACGTCGGCCAGATCCTCGAGACCCACCTCGGCTGGGCGGCCGCGGGCCTGGGTCGCAAGGTGTCCAGGGCGGTCGATGCCTATCTGAAGACGCAGGACATCGGCCCGCTCAAGGAGGAGATGAAGGCGATCTACTCCCCCGCGGAGCTGGAAGGCCTGTCGGACGAGGATCTGGCGGAGGCCGGCAACAACGTCCGCCGCGGCGTGCCGATGGCGACCCCCGTGTTCAACGGCGCCAAGGAAGCCGACATCGAGACGATGCTGGAGATGGCCGGGCTCGACCGCTCGGCGCAGTCGACCCTCTACGACGGCCGCACCGGCGAGCCCTTCGACCGCAAGGTCACCATGGGCTACATCTACATGCTGAAGCTGCACCACCTCGTGGACGACAAGATCCACGCGCGCTCGATCGGCCCGTACTCGCTCGTCACCCAGCAGCCGCTGGGCGGCAAGGCGCAGTTCGGCGGCCAGCGCTTCGGCGAGATGGAGGTCTGGGCGCTGGAGGCCTACGGCGCGGCCTACACGCTGCAGGAGATGCTGACGGTGAAGTCGGACGACGTGGCCGGCCGCACCAAGGTCTACGAGGCGATCGTCCGCGGCGACGACACCTTCGAGGCCGGCATCCCCGAATCCTTCAACGTGCTCGTCAAGGAGATGCGCTCGCTCGGCCTCAACGTCGAGCTGACCAACTCCAAGCAGCAGGCGGCCAACGACCAGATCGAGCCGCCGGCCGACGCCGCCGAGTAACGACCGGGTTCACCTCCCGCGGCGGTGCCTCTCGCGAGGCGCCGCCGCGGTCGAGCGGGAAGGGGCGGAGCCTTCCGACCGACGACGGCCAGCGGCGCTCCGGACGAGCGCGGCGCCATGAGGATCAAGCCGGGACTGCCCAGGCGCGGGGCAGCCGGCGAGCAAGGAGCGGATCATGAACCAAGAGGTCATGAACCTTTTCAATCAGCAGGCCCAGCCGCAGAGCTTCGACCAGATCAAGATCTCGATCTCGTCGCCGGAAAAAATCCTCTCGTGGTCCTACGGCGAGATCAAGAAGCCCGAGACGATCAACTACCGCACCTTCAAGCCCGAGCGCGACGGCCTGTTCTGCGCGCGCATCTTCGGGCCGATCAAGGACTACGAGTGCTTGTGCGGCAAGTACAAGCGCATGAAGTACAAGGGCGTCATCTGCGAGAAGTGCGGCGTCGAGGTCACCCTCGCGCGCGTGCGGCGCGACCGCATGGGCCATATCGAGCTGGCCGCCCCCGTCGCGCATATCTGGTTCCTGAAGTCGCTGCCGAGCCGCATCGGCCTGCTGCTCGACATGGCGCTCAAGGATCTCGAGCGAATCCTGTACTTCGAGTCCTACGTCGTCATCGAGCCGGGCCTCACCCCCCTCAAGGAGCGTCAGCTCCTGTCGGAGGAGGAGTACCTGCGCGCGCAGGAGGAGTACGGCGAGGATTCGTTCACGGCGATGATCGGCGCCGAGGCGATCCGGCGCATCCTGCAGGAACTCGACCTCGAAGGCATCGCGACCGCGCTCAAGGAGGAGATCGCGACGACGACCTCCGAACTGAAGCCCAAGAAGCTGATGAAGCGCCTCAAGATCATCGAGGCGTTCCAGCTCTCCGGCAACCGCCCCGAGTGGATGATCCTGACGGTCGTGCCGGTCATCCCGCCGGACCTGCGCCCGCTGGTGCCGCTGGACGGCGGCCGCTTCGCGACCTCCGACCTCAACGACCTCTATCGCCGCGTCATCAACCGCAACAACCGCCTGAAGCGGCTGATCGAGCTGCGTGCGCCCGACATCATCATCCGCAACGAGAAGCGCATGCTTCAGGAGGCGGTCGATGCGCTGTTCGACAACGGCCGCCGCGGCCGCGTCATCACGGGTGCCAACAAGCGTCCGCTGAAGTCGCTCGCCGACATGCTGAAGGGCAAGCAGGGCCGCTTCCGCCAGAACCTGCTCGGCAAGCGCGTCGACTACTCGGGCCGCTCGGTCATCGTGGTCGGCCCGGAGTTGAAGCTGCACCAGTGCGGCCTGCCGAAGAAGATGGCGCTGGAGCTGTTCAAGCCGTTCATCTACGCGCGCCTCGACGCCAAGGGCTTTTCCGCGACCGTCAAACAAGCAAAAAAACTCGTCGAGAAGGAAAAGCCGGAGGTCTGGGACATCCTCGATGAGGTCATCCGCGAGCATCCCGTCATGCTCAACCGCGCGCCGACGCTGCACCGGCTGGGCATCCAGGCGTTCGAGCCGAAGCTGATCGAGGGCAAGGCGATCCAGCTCCACCCGCTGGTCTGCGCCGCGTTCAACGCCGACTTCGACGGCGACCAGATGGCCGTGCACGTCCCCCTGAGCCTCGAGGCCCAGTTGGAGGCGCGCGTCCTGATGATGTCGACCAACAACATCCTGCACCCGGCCAACGGCCAGCCGATCATCGTGCCGTCGCAGGACATCGTTCTCGGCCTCTACTACCTCTCGATCGTCGCCGACGGCGCGGTCGGCGAGCACAAGGCCGGCGACAGGAACAACCCGATGCAGGGCGTGTTCGGCGATATCGGTCAGCTCGAGCACGCGCTCGCGGCCAAGACCGTGTCGCTGCACTCGAAGATCAAGTGGCGCTGGCGCGGCCTCGGGCCGGACGGCGAGCCCGTGTCGAAGATCTACGACACGACCCCGGGCCGCGTGATCCTGTCCGGCGTGCTGCCGCGGCACCCGAAGGTGCCCTTCGACGTCGTCAACAAGCTGATGACGAAGAAGGAGATCTCGGCGATGATCGACACCGTCTACCGCCACTGCGGTCAGAAGGAATCGGTGATCTTCTGCGACCGCATCATGGCGCTTGGCTTCAGCCACGCCTTCCGCGCCGGCATCTCGTTCGGCAAGGACGATATGGTCGTGCCGGAGAACAAGTGGTCGATCGTCGACGACACCCGCGCGCTGGTGAAGGATTACGAGCAGCAGTACAACGACGGCCTGATCACCCAGGGCGAGAAGTACAACAAGGTCGTCGATGCCTGGGCGAAGTGTTCCGACAAGCTCGCCGCCGAGATGATGGGCCGGATCTCCGCCGTCCAGAAGGACGACAAGGGGGCCGACCGTCAGGTCAACTCGATCTACATGATGAGCCACTCGGGCGCCCGCGGTTCGCCGGCGCAGATGAAGCAGCTCGCGGCGATGCGCGGCCTCATGGCCAAGCCCTCGGGCGAGATCATCGAGACCCCGATCATCTCGAACTTCAAGGAAGGCCTCGACGTTCTCGAGTACTTCAACTCCACCCACGGCGCCCGCAAGGGCCTCGCGGACACGGCGCTGAAGACCGCGAATTCCGGGTATCTCACCCGCCGCCTCGTCGACGTGGCGCAGGACGCCGTGATCCGCGAGACGGATTGCGGCACCACCAACGGCATCAAGATGCGCGCCATCATCGATGCCGGCCAGGTCGTCGCCCCGCTCGCCATCCGCATCCTGGGCCGTGCCGCGGCCGAGGATCTGGTGGCGAGCGACGGCAGCGTCATCGTCGCGACCGGCGAGACGATCGAGGAGCGCCACCTGCCGGCGATCAACGCCGCCGGCATCCAGGAGGTGAAGATCCGCTCGGTGCTGGTCTGCCAGACCAAGAGCGGCGTCTGCGCCACCTGCTACGGGCGCGACCTCGCCCGCGGCACGCCCGTCAACATGGGCGAGGCCGTCGGCGTCATCGCGGCGCAGTCGATCGGCGAGCCGGGCACCCAGCTCACCATGCGCACCTTCCACATCGGCGGCGCGGCGCAGATCGCGGATTCGTCCTTCATCGAGTCGAGCTTCGAGGGCACGATCCGCATCCGCAACCGGTCGCTGGCCAAGAACTCGGACGGCGACCTCATCGCCACCGGCCGCTCGGTCGCGGTGGTGATCGTCGGTTCCGACGGCACCGAGCGGGCGGTCCACCGCCTGCAATACGGCGCCAAGGTGCGCGTGGACGAGGGCGACACGATCAAGCGCGGGCAGCGGATCGCCGAGTGGGATCCCTACACCCGTCCGATCGTCGCCGAGGTGGACGGCATCGTCGGCTACGAGGATCTCTACGACGGTCAGTCCATCACCGAGACCACCGACGAGTCGACCGGCATCGCCAAGCGCGTCGTCATCGACTGGCGCGGCTCGGCCCGCACCTCCGACCTGAAGCCGGCGATGCTGGTGCTGGATCGGGACGGCAAGGCGGTGAAGCTGCCGCGCGGCTCGGATGCCCGCTACTTCCTGCCGGTCGATGCCATCATCGGTCTCGATCCGGGGGCGAAGGTGAAGGCCGGCGACGTGCTCGCCCGCGTCTCGACGGAATCGGCCAAGACCCGCGACATCACCGGCGGTCTGCCGCGGGTGGCGGAGCTGTTCGAGGCACGTCGCCCGAAGGATGCGGCGATCATCGCCGAGAAGTCCGGCTCGATCCAGTTCGGCCGCGACTACAAGAACAAGCGTCGCCTGACGCTGACGCCGCACGACGGTTCGGAGCCGGTCGAGTACCTGATCCCCAAGGGCAAGCACATCCACCTGCAGGACGGGGACGTGGTCGAGCTCGGCGACTACATCGTCGACGGCAACCCGGCGCCGCACGACATCCTGGCGATCAAGGGCGTGGAGGAGCTGGCCGCCTACCTCGTCAACGAGATCCAGGAGGTCTACCGGCTCCAGGGCGTGTCGATCAACGACAAGCACATCGAGGTCATCGTCCGGCAGATGCTGCAGAAGGTGGAGATCACCGACGGCGGCGATTCCGACATCCTCACCGGCGACCAGATCGACCGGACGGAACTCGCCGAGTTCAACGAGAAGCTGCTCGCCGAGGGCAAGAAGCCGATCCAGGGCGTGCCCGTCCTGCTCGGCATCACCAAGGCGAGCCTGCAGACCAAGTCGTTCATCTCGGCGGCCTCGTTCCAGGAGACCACCCGCGTCCTCACGGAGGCGGCGGTCAACGGCAAGGTCGACACCCTGGAAGGCCTCAAGGAGAACGTCATCGTCGGTTCGCTCATCCCGGCCGGCACCGGCTCGCTCGCGGCGGACATCCGCTCCATCGCCCGCCGCCGCGACAGCCTGATCCTGCAGCAGCGCTCCGCCGAGAACGCGGCCAACGCCGCCGAGCTCAGCGAGTTGCCCCCGGCCGCGGCCGAGTAATCGGTCGCTCCCTTCGGGACCACGACATGAAAAGGCCCCGGCTCGCGAGAGCCGGGGCGCTTGCCCAGCTATCCCGCCGAGCGGACGATACGGCATCCGGTTGGTGTTCGGGCTCTCCTCCGCCATCGCGAGGCTCGGCGCCAGCAATCCAGGGCGCGCCCTTTTCGGAGATGTCGCGCCCTGGATTGTACGTTGGGTTTGTCGGTCTTTTCCGGCGACGGAACCGGAGCGACAACGGGAGGGCCGCCGGCGGGATCGCTTCTGGATCGACTGCGAGGTCGCAAGCAATCTTGATCCGTCGGCGGCGCCTCCACGGTCTTGAGCACGAACGGTAGAGCGGGCGCAGCCCGAGCTTACAATCCCGTGCCAGAGGACCTTGCCTGTCTCGCGAAAGGCCTCGTCATGGTAGCCTCGCCAGCCCACACCGCGCCAGCCTCCCCTTGCTTTCTCGGCGCCGATGTCTCGAAGGATTGGGTCGATCTGGCCGACACGCGCGGACGCACCGCCCGCATCGACAACACGGTCGCGGCCCTGACGGCCGCCTTGTCCAAGCCGCACTGGCGCGCCTGCGCCAACCTCGTGTGCGAAGCCACCGGCGGCTACGAGTGGCCGCTGATCGAAGCCGCCACGGCGCTGGGGCTGCCGATCCGCCGGATCCATCCCGGCCGCGCCCGGGCGTTCGCCCGCGCCCAGGCGCGGCTGGCCAAGACCGATCGGATCGACGCCGCCGTCCTGGCCGCCTTGGCGGCCTTTACCGTGGACGAAGTCGCCCCGCCGCTGCCGAGCCCGGCTCAGCGCGCGCTCGCCGAACTGATGACCCGGCTCGGCCAGCTCAAGGATCAGCGACAGGCCGAGCAGTGCCGGGCCGAACGCACCGAGAGCACGATCGTGCGCGCCTCGATCACCGCCAGCCTCGCCCTGCTCGACGGCCAGATCGCCGCGATCGGCGCGGCCTTGGACGAAGCCATCGCCGCCGATGCCGAACTGGCTCGCACCGCCGCCCTGTTGCGCACGTGCAAGGGCGTCGGACCCGTGGCCTGTCGTGCCCTGCTGGCGTGGCTGCCGGAACTCGGCCGCCTGAACCGGCGCACGGTCGCGGCTCTGGTCGGCGTGGCGCCCATCACCTGCCACAGCGGCTCCTCGATCCGCTCGGCCAGCATCACCGGCGGACGCAAAGCCTTGCGCGACGTGATGTTCATGGCCGCCCTGACCGCCAGCCGCCACAACCCCGTCTTCCGCCGCCTCTACGAGCGCCTGCGCCAAGCCGGCAAGCCCCACAAACTCGCCCTCATCGCCGTCGTGCGAAAGCTCGTCACCACCCTCAACGCCATGGTCCGCGCCGGAAAGACCTTCCAGACCGCTTGACCTGAGACACGGTAGATCGCTTCGCTGCCGCTCGCGATGACGGACTGGGGCGAAACCCGAGGCGATCGACCGGAAACGGGATGAGGGGCAGGGCGCTCAGCGGCCGGTGCGCACCCGCGTCCAGGCGCGCGTCACGAAGCGCTGGGTCGAGTCGTTCCAGGCGGTGTTGATCGAGAGCCGCTGCATCGTCGCCTCGTCCGGGTAGATGCCGGGATTGCCCATGATCTCCGGCTTCACGAAGGCCTGCGAGGCGAGGTTGCCGTTGGCGAAGGACACGAAGTTGGTGTTGGCCGCCGCGACCTCGGGGCGCATCATGTAGTCGATGAAGGCGTGGGCCTCGGCCGGGTGGGCGGCGTCCTTCGGGATCGCGAAGGCGTCGAACCACATCAGCGTGCCCTCCTTCGGGATGAAGTAGGCGATCTCGACGCCGTTCTTCGATTCCTCGGCGCGCCGCTTCGCCTGCATCACGTCGCCGGAATAGCCGACCGCGAGGCAGAGATCGCCGTTGGCGAGCCCGTTGATGTATTCCGACGAATGGAACTTCCGCACCGAGCCGCGGACCTTGTAGAGGGCGTCGGTGACGGTGGTGATGTCGTCCCAGCGCTTCGAGTCCGACTTGAAGCCGTAGAAGGGCAGGATCGAGGGGATCAGGTCCTCGGGGGAATCGAGGAGCATGACGCCGCAATCCTTGAGCTTGCCGATCGAGCCCGGATTGAGCACGAGGCTCCAACTGTTGAGGACTGCGTTGGCCCCGAGGCGCTCGCGCAAAGCCGCCACGTTCACGCCGATGCCGGTGGTGCCCCACATGTAATCGACGGCGAACGTGTTGCCGGGATCGTAGGCCTGGAGGCGGTTGTCGATCTCGGGCCAGGCGTTCTTCAGGTTGGGGATCTTCCCCTTGTCGAGGGGCAGGAAGACCCCCGCCTTGATCAGGCGCTGCAGGAAGGGCCCGGAGGGCACGACGATGTCGTAGCCGGATCGGCCGGCGAGCAACTTCGTCTCGAGGATCTCGTTGTTGTCGTAGGTGTCGTAGACGACCTTGATCCCCGTCGCCTTCGTGAAGTCGTCGAGCACCTTCGGGTCGATGTAGTCCGACCAGTTGTAGATGTTGACGACGCGCTCCTGCGCCCGCAGACCGGCCGCGCAGCCGAGCACGAAGGGAAGGGCCGCGAGCCCCGCCAGCAGGCGCCGCCGGATCACGGCTTGGTCCGCACCGCGGTGACGACGATCTCGACGTAGTATTCGGGGCCGGCGAGCCGCGCCTCGACGGTGGCGCGGGCGGGCGGGTTCTCCCGGTCCACCCAGGCGTCCCAGGCGGCGTTCATCTCGGCGAAGCCCCCCATGTCGGCGAGGTAGACGGTGGCCGACAGGATGCGGGACTTGTCGCTGGCCGCCGCCAGCAGCAGCCGGTCGATCTGCTCCAGGATCTGCTGCGTCTGCGCGGTCACGCCGGTGCCGACCACGTCGGCGGCCACTTGCCCCGCGAGGAAGACGAGGTCGCCGTGGGCGACCGCTTGGCTCATGCGGGGGCCGGTCTCGTAGCGTTCGATGGTCATGGGTCGGGTGCCGGTCTCGGGTTCATTGGAAGGCTGACCCTTCTGCCGCCGCAGGTGGTTGCCCGTAAAGGGGCTCGTGCCGATTGCCGGGAGGCCCGCCGCGCGCCGACGGGCTTTTTTCGGTTCTCGGGCGGTTTGCGAGGCAACCGGCATCGTCGCTCGTGCGTTTGTCACCCGAATACGGTCAAGTCTACGCATCGGACCTTCGGTGCGGCGACGTTCTTCGGGGTTGAGACGACATGGAAATTCTCTGGACCATCATCATCGGCTTCGTGGCCGGCGTCATCGCCAAGTTCATCATGCCCGGCGACAAGGAGCCCGCCGGCTTCATCATGACGACGATCCTCGGCATCGTCGGCGCCTTCGTCGCCACCTTCATCGGCCAGGCGATCGGCTGGTACGGGCCGAACGAGGGCGCCCGCTTCATCGGCTCCATCGTCGGCGCCTGCATCGTGCTGGCGATCTACGGCTTCATCGCCGGCCGGACCAGCAGCCGCTCGCTCTGACCGCCGGGGCCCTGCGTCGAACGAGAAGGGGGCGCTCCCGCGAGGGGCGCCCCCTTCTCGTCGGGCTTGCGAAGGCGATCAGGCGGTGAGGTCGCGCCCGCCGCCGGCGACCGCCTTGACGGCGCAGTGGCCGGTGGCGCCGCGCACGGCGAGGCCGACGCCCACCACCAGGGCGGCGAGGCTCAGGAGCTTGTTCGGCCGCGGCTGGGCCGCCGCGGCGGCGATGCCGAGCCCCAGCGCGACGGAGACCGCGCGCTCGGTCATGCCCAGGTTCGGCTCGCCGGAGAAAATGTCCTCGATCATCTCGTTCACGGAAAACACGCTCCTTCTCGGATGCCCTTTTCGGGTTCGCGGGGCGAACGCCGGGCGGGCGGCGCCGTTCCGTGGGGAGGCAGGTTTTCGATGGTCACCGGCACCCGCACCGCGTCGCCGATCCGAGAGCCTGTTCGGCCGGCCGACGTGTCTTCGTCAGGCAACGGCAGGGCGAGAGGAAAGCCCTGCTCCCATCCCCAGCCTGATCGAGCGCCACCGCCGCAAGTGTGCAAGCTCCGGCCGATACTGGAGGCGCTGCGGTCCTGATCGACCGGACAAGAAAAAGGGCGGCCTCCCGGCCGCCCTTTTTCGTGCCGTGTGAGGCGCTTACTCGCCCGACGACTCCCGACGGCGCTCGCCGCGGTCGCGGCGGGGGCCGCGATCGCCACGATCCCCGCGGTCGCCCCGCTCCTCGCGCTCCGGCTCGCCGCGCTCCGCGCGCTCGGCCTTGAGCCGCTCGGTGATGTCCTCGCCGGTCTCCTGATCGACGACCTTCATCGACAGGCGGATCTTGCCGCGCTCGTCGGCGCCCAGGAACTTCACCTTGACCTTCTGGCCCTCCTTGACGACGTCGCCGACCTTGGCGACCCGCTGCGGGGCGAGCTCGGAGATGTGGACGAGGCCGTCCTTGGCGCCGAAGAAGTTCACGAAGGCGCCGAACTCCATGATCTTGACGATCGTGCCGTCGTAGATCGTGCCGGCCTCCGGCTCGGCGACGATGGAGCGGATCCAGTTGTAGGCCGCCTTGATCGCCTTGCCGTCGGAGGAGGCGATCTTCACGACGCCGGTATCCTCGATGTTGATCTTGGCGCCGGTCTTTTCCACGATCTCGCGGATGATCTTGCCGCCGGTGCCGATCACGTCGCGGATCTTGTCGGTGGGGATCTGCATCGTCTCGATGCGTGGTGCGTACTCGCCGAGCTCCGGACGGGCCGCGGTCAGGGCGTGCGCCATCTCGCCGAGGATGTGAGCGCGCCCGTCCTTGGCCTGGGCGAGCGCCACCCGCATGATCTCCTCGGTGATGCCGGCGATCTTGATGTCCATCTGGAGCGAGGTGATGCCCTCGTCCGTGCCGGCCACCTTGAAGTCCATGTCGCCGAGATGGTCCTCGTCGCCGAGGATGTCGGAGAGCACCGCGAAGCGCTCGCCTTCCAGGATCAGGCCCATGGCGATGCCGGCCACCGGACGGCGCAGGGGCACGCCCGCATCCATCAGCGACAGCGAGCCGCCGCAGACCGAGGCCATGGAGGAGGAGCCGTTCGACTCGGTGATCTCGGAGACCACGCGGATCGTGTACGGGAACTCGTGGGCCGGCGGCAGCACGGGCCGGATCGCGCGCCAGGCGAGCTTGCCGTGGCCGATCTCGCGGCGGCCGGGCGAGCCCATGCGGCCGGTCTCGCCGACCGAGTAGGGAGGGAAGTTGTAGTGGAGCAGGAAGCGCTCCTTGTACGTCCCTTCGAGCGCGTCGATGAACTGCTCGTCCTCGCCGGTGCCCAGCGTGGCGACGACCAGCGCCTGGGTCTCGCCGCGGGTGAACATCGCCGAGCCGTGGGCGCGGGGCAGCACGCCGACTTCCGACACGATCGGGCGGACGGTCTTCACGTCGCGGCCGTCGATGCGCGAACCCGTGTCGAGGATGTTCCAGCGGACCACCTTCGACTGGGCCTCCTTGAAGGCCGCCTTGACCTTCTCAGGAGCGAACGTCTGCTCGCCCTCGGAGGGGCAGAGCGCGGCGACGACCTTCGCCTTCACGGCGTCGACCGCGGCGTAGCGCTCCTGCTTGACCGTCTTCTTGTAGGCCTCGCGCAGCTCCGCCTCGCCGATCTCCAGCACCGCCTTCTCGACGTCGGCGTTCTCCGGCGGAGCGAAGGCGCGCGGCTCCTTGGCGGCCTTCTCGGCCAGCCGGATGATCGCCTCGATCACCGGCTGGAAGTGCTTGTGGCCGAACATCACGGCCCCGAGCATCACGTCCTCGGAGAGCTCACGCGCCTCGGACTCGACCATCAGCACGGCGTCCTGCGTGCCGGCGACGACGAGGTCGAGGGTGGACTCGGAGACCTCGGTCACCAGCGGGTTCAGCTTGTAGCCGCCGTTGATGTAGCCGACGCGGGCGGCGCCGATCGGGCCCATGAACGGCACGCCGGAGAGCGTCAGCGCGGCGGAGGCCGCCACCATCGAGACGATGTCGGGATCGTTCTCGAGGTCGTGGCTGAGGACGGTGACGACGACCTGGGTGTCGTTGCGCCAGCCCTCGACGAAGAGCGGGCGGATCGGCCGGTCGATCAGGCGGGAGACGAGCGTCTCCTTCTCGGACGGGCGGCCCTCGCGCTTGAAGTAGCCGCCGGGAATGCGGCCGGCGGCGTAGGCGCGCTCCTGGTAGTTCACGGTCAGCGGCATGAAGTCGATGCCGGGCTTGGGCTCCTTGGCCGCGACCACGGTGGCGAGCACGGTGGTCTCGCCGTAGGTGGCGACCACGGCGCCGTCGGCCTGGCGGGCGGTCTTGCCGGTTTCGAGGACGAGCTTGCGGTCGCCCCAGATCAGCTCTTCGCGTTGGACGTCGAACATGGTGTCTCTTGCCTTCGAACATACGGGTCGGGTGAGCCCGGCGCCGCCAGAGGCAAGACGGCGAGACGCTTGCCTCGATGGAAGCGTCTCGCGATCCTGCCCTGGCGCCCTTCGCCTTCAAGCCACCCGGGGACGGACCGGCCGGGCCCCATGCCCGAACGGTCCCTCTTGCTTTGCCGCGCCCTCTTCACGC
The DNA here is from genome assembly GCA_036946625.1 of Methylorubrum populi. NCBI lineage: Bacteria > Pseudomonadati > Pseudomonadota > Alphaproteobacteria > Hyphomicrobiales > Methylobacteriaceae > Methylorubrum > Methylorubrum populi. The sequence continues at coordinate 2,400,641 of JAQIIU010000003.1, read as the reverse complement.
CGAACCGGCGTCCCCTTCGGCCGAGTGCGCGGATCGTGAAAACGCGGTCCCGAGGGACCGCGCGACGCTTCGAGAAAGGCCTTAGCGGCGGATGCCGAGGCGCTCGATGAGGGTGCGGTAGCGCGCCTCTTCCTTGCGCTTCAGGTAGTCGAGCAGCGAGCGGCGCTGCGAGACCAGCTTCAGGAGGCCGCGGCGGGAGTGGTTGTCCTTGCCGTGGGTCTTGAAGTGGGCGGTCAGGTTGGTGATCCGCTCGGTGAGGATGGCGATCTGGACCTCCGGCGAGCCGGTGTCCTTGTTGCCCTTGGCGTATTCCTTGATGAGCGCGGTCTTGCGCTCTGCCGTGATCGACATCGCAGGCCTTTCAGATGGAAGTTCGATCGGAGGCGCCGCCCAGGTGAGGGGAAGGGCACCTTTGAAAAACTCGCGGTCGGGCCGGTGCCGGGATGTCGTCCAGCACGGTCAGCCGCAAGCGGCACAAGCCCCGCCCGTGAGCCGGGTCGAGGCGGCGCGGACCATACACGAAACCGTGGGAAGCGCCAGTGCCGTGCTCGGCATGGCTCCGAACTCGGGCAACGGCTCCTGACCGGCGCTCCTCTTGCCCCCGCCCGTCATTCGGGGTCTCCGACAAGCGCCCCGCACGGCCTCGGAGTGCCTCGCAAAACTTCCGATCACTCGATCTGCTCGTCTCCGGCCGCGGCGGTGCGGTAAGGGTTTCGTGGAGACATTCACGACCGGCGCGGATTTCGCGTGGCCGGGCGTGATCCGCACCAAGCTCAGCGAGACCCCATGCCCCATCCCGCCCTCGGCGCCCGCAAGCCCGTCGCCGCCCTGATCGCCGACGATTCCGGCCCGGGCGGTCCGTCACTGGCAAAAAACCTCTCCGCCTTCAGCCTCGTCTGCATCGGCGTCGGCGCGACGGTCGGGGCCGGGATCTTCGTGCTCACCGGCACCGCGGCGGCCAACTTCGCCGGGCCGGGGCTGATGCTCTCCTTCGTGCTCGGCGCGGTGGCGAGCGGGCTGGTCGCCCTGTGCTACGCCGAACTCGCCGCGATGATCCCGGTGGCGGGCTCGACCTATTCCTACACCTACGCCACGCTGGGCGCGCTGCCGGCCTGGATCATCGGCTGGGATCTGGTGCTCGAATTCGCCATGGCCGCGGCCACCATCGCCGTCGGCTGGTCCGGCTACGCGCAGAGCCTCATGGCCGATGCGGGGCTCAGGCTGCCGGCTGCGCTCGCCGCGGCGCCGGGGGAGGGTGGGGTGGTCAACCTGCCGGCTGCGCTCGTGACGCTGGCGCTCACCGCCCTGCTGATGCGCGACAACCGGGGTGCGGCCCGCACCAACGCCGTGCTGGTGGCGCTGAAGGTGGCGATCATCCTCGCCTTCCTCGCCGTCGGCGCCGCTCACCTGCGGCCCGAACTGTGGCACCCGCTGGTGCCGGAAAACGAGGGCGCGTTCGGGGCCTTCGGCTGGAGCGGCATCTTTCGCGGGGCAGGCGTCGTGTTCTTCGCCTATGTCGGCTTCGAGACCGTCTCGACCGCGGCCGGCGAGACCCGCGATCCGCAGCGGGACGCGCCCGTGGGGCTGATCGGCTCGCTGATCGTCACCGCGGCGCTCTACGTGGCGGTGGCCGCGGTGCTGACCGGCCTCGTGCCCTACCGCGACCTCGACGTCGCCGATCCGATCGCCAAGGCGATCACGGTGACGGGGCTGACCGGCTTCTCGGTGGCGATCAAGGCGGGCGCGCTGATCGGGCTGACGACGGCGGCGCTCACCGCGCTCTACGGGCAGGCGCGGATCGGCTACGCCATGGCCCGCGACCGGATGCTGCCGGACCTGTTTTCGCGCATCGGCGAACGGAGCCGGACGCCGTTCGTGGCGCAGGGGCTGATCGGGCTCGCCACCGCCCTCGTGGCGGCGCTGGTGCCGATCGGCATCCTCGGCGAACTCGTCAGCATCGGCACGCTGCTCGCCTTCATCCTCGTCTGCGCCAGCGTGCTGATCCTGCGCCGGACGGAGCCGGAGCGGGCGCGGCCCTTCCGGGTGCCGGGCGGCGTCCTCGTGCCGGTGCTGGGCATTCTCGCCTGCCTCGCCCTGATGGCGAGCCTGCCCGGCGACACGTGGCTGCGCCTGCTGGTCTGGCTCGGCCTCGGGCTGGCGATCTGGTTCGGCTACGGCCGTCGGCGGGTCGCAGCAAGTCCAGGTTTCGAAAGGACGAGTCCTTTCGCGGGTCCAGGGCAGAGCCCTGGTTGAAGGGAAGCCGGGGTTCCACCCCGGCGCCCCGCCAAAGGGATGATCCCTTTGGGAACCCGGATTCAGGACCCGCGGTGGGAACCCGCGGCGCGGCCGCCGCCGTAGCGGCGGCGCAGGTAGGCGATGGCCCTGGGCAGGAGGAAGACGACGAGGATCTGGCGCAGGATCGAACGCATTCGGGCGGGCTCCCTTCGATACGGTGAGGTCGGAGGCCAAATGCCCGGGAAGGCGCCCGCGTTCCCGGGCTACAGTTCCAGCGTCAACGTGACCGGCACGTGGTCGGAGGGCTTCTCCCAGCCTCTCGCTTCGCGAAACACCGCGACCTTGCGCACCGTGCCGGCGAGGTCGGGCGAGACCCAGGCGTGGTCGAGGCGCCGGCCCTTGTCGGCGCGTTCCCAGTTCGGCGAGCGGTAGCTCCACCACGTGTAGATCTTTTCCGGCTCCGGAGTGAGGAGCCGGGCCGCGTCGATCCAGCCGGCTTCGCCGCGCAGGGTCTCCAGCGCCTCGGTCTCGACGGGGGTGTGGCTCACCACGTCGAGGAGCTGCTTGTGCGACCAGACGTCATGCTCCAGCGGCGCCACGTTGAGGTCGCCGACGAGGATCGCCGGGCCCGCGACGCGCCGCCCGCCCCAGGCGCGCAGTTCGGCGAGGAAGTCGAGCTTGTGCGCGAATTTCGGGTTGAGGTCGCGGTGGGGCACGTCGCCGCCGGCCGGCACGTAGAAATCGTGCAGCACGATGCCCGCCGCCGGGCCCGCCTCGGGCCCGAGCACCGCCGAGACGTGGCGCGCATCCGCCCGCTGGCAGAAGCTCATCACGTCGCGGGTGAGCAGGGGAAAGCGCGAGAGGATCGCGACGCCGTTATAACCTTTTTGCCCGGCGAAGACGACGTTCTCGTAGCCCGACCCCTCGAGCGCCTTGAGCGGGAAGAGGTCGTCGGGGCACTTGGTCTCCTGGAGGCAGAGCACGTCGGGCCGGGCCTCGCGCAGGAAGCGCAGCACGGATTCGATGCGCAGCCGCACCGAGTTGATGTTCCAGGTCGTGACGGTGAGGCGCAACGGAAGAAGCCTGCGGAGCGGGGCGGGGGATCACGCTCCGTTAGCCCAACCCGCACGGGTCGGGAATATCACGCCGCGGCGGCCTCTTCCTCCAGCGCGAGGCCGTGCAGCACGGCGCGGAGCCGGCCGCCCGTCATCCGCGACAGGTCGAAACCGCTCTTCGCCGGCCATGTTGTCGTCGTCTCTGGTCCCCGGGGGCCATTCAGGGATTCTGGCTCTCGATCTGGCGCTGCATCGCCTTGTCCTCGGCACGGCCGTAATTGATGAAGAACAGCGATCCGTCGACCGCCTTGTCCTTCTGCAGGTTCGAGAGCTGCACGGTGGTGAGATAGCCCTGCGGATCGGTGATCCGCCACTGCGACAGGGTCTTCACCTCGGCGTCGAAGAACAGTTGGATCTTCGAGGTGCCGCCGAGCGTCGAACGGTCCTCCAGGCCGACGCGCACGCCGCCCGGATCGTTGGTGACTTCGGTGACCGTGAGGTCGCGGGCGAGGTCGATCTTCTCGCGAAGGAGGAATTTCAGCGGCGTCTGCGAGATGAAGTAGAGATCCTGGGTGCCGAGCTTGCGGTCGCGCACCGCCACCGAGGTGCCATCGGCCACCACTTCGAGCGGAGAGGGCTGGTCGTACTCGAAGCGCAGGCGCCCGGGCTTGGCCAGCGACAGCTTGCCGCCGATGCGGCGCCCGTCCGCGCCGATCTGGATGAACGAGCCGGTCAGGGTCTGGAAGCCGTTGAAGTAGGCGTTGGCCGCCGTCACGACGGCGGCCGGGTCGGCGTCCTGAAGCGAGGCGCCGAGGTTGGGTGCCCCCACCGCCGCGACCCGCGTGCCGGCATTCGCGGCCGGGGCCGTCGGGGCGGGCTTGGCCGCGGCCCTGATGCTGCCGGTCTTCTCCCCGGGTTTGTCGGCAGACTTCTCGGCGGCCTTGTCCGCGCCTTTGCCGGGCTTCTGCGCCGCCTTCTTCGCCGGGGCCGGTGCGGCCTCCGGCGCGGGTGCCGCGGCCGGGGGCGGCGCCGACTCCTCCTTGCGGCCGAACAGGCCGTCGAGGAAGGAGGAGACCTGGGCGTCCGCCGGCTGCGGCTGGAGCGCCAGCGCGGCGACGAGCAGCGGACCGGCGAAGGAGAGGCGTCGGCCAGTCATCGTGTGGGCATCTCCGATAAGCTGCGGGCGCGCGGGGCAGGTCGTCCCGGGTGCGGACGCGCAGGGCAGCGGCGCGTCCGGATGTCGTGTTCGCGGGTAGACCCGGCCCCTGTGGCGAATATGCGACGGGGGCCGGATTCCCGGGGTCACTCGTCGTCGTAGCCGCCGGAGGGGGCGCCCGCGAGGCCCTCGACCAGGATCTCGCGCTTGCCCGCGTGGTTGGCCGGTCCGACGATCCCCTCGATCTCCATCCGCTCCATGATCGAGGCGGCGCGGTTGTAGCCGATCTGGAGGCGGCGCTGGATGTAGCTCGTCGAGGCCTTGCGGTCGCGCAACACCACGGCGATGGCCTGCTCGTAGAGCTCGCCGCCCTCGGCGCCCGCACTCGCCGCGAAGGCGCCGATGTCGAAGACCGGGGCGTCCGCGTCCTCACCTTCCGCGAAGTCGTCCTTCTCGGCCTTGGCCGCGGCGCGCGAGCCCTTGGCCGGCTTCTCCGGCTGGTCGGAGGAACCGTCGTCGGCGGTGACCGCTTCGAGGTAGGACGGCCGCCCTTGCGCCTTGAGGTGGGCGACCACGGTCTCGACTTCCGAATCCGAGCAGAACGGCCCGTGCACGCGGGTCGTGCGCCCGCCGCCGGCCATGAACAGCATGTCGCCCTGGCCCAGCAACTGCTCCGCGCCCATCTCCCCTAAGATCGTGCGCGAGTCGATCTTGCTCGTCACCTGGAACGAGATCCGGGTCGGGAAGTTCGCCTTGATCGTGCCGGTGATCACGTCCACGCTCGGGCGCTGCGTCGCCATGATCAGGTGGATGCCCGCCGCCCGCGCCATCTGCGCCAGCCGCTGGATCGCCCCCTCGATGTCCTTGCCCGCCACCATCATCAGGTCGGCCATCTCGTCGACAACGATCACGATGTAGGGCAGCGGGTTGAGGTCCATGACCTCGTCCTCGTAGACCGCCTCGCCGGTGGTGCGGTCGAAGCCGGTCTGCACGGTGCGGGTGATGGTCTCGCCCCGCTCGCGCGCCTCCTTCATCCGGGCATTGTACCCGTCGATGTTGCGCACGCTGATCTTCGACATCTTCTTGTAGCGTTCCTCCATCTCGCGCACGGCCCATTTGAGGGCGATGACCGCCTTCTTCGGGTCGATGACGACGGGGGAGAGCAGGTGCGGGATGCCGTCGTAGACCGACAGTTCCAGCATCTTGGGATCGACCATGATCAGGCGGCACTCCTCCGGCTTCATCCGGTAGAGCAGGCTGAGGATCATGGTGTTGATGGCCACCGACTTGCCCGAGCCGGTGGTGCCGGCGACCAGCAGGTGCGGCATGCGGGCGAGGTCGGCGATGATCGGCTCGCCGCCGATGTTCTTGCCGAGGCACAGGGCGAGCTTGTGCCTGGTCTCCACGAAATCGACCGAGGCCAGCAGCTCGCGCAGGTACACGGTCTCGCGCACCGGGTTCGGCAGTTCGATGCCGATCACGTTGCGGCCGGGGACGACGGCGACGCGGGCGGAGACGGCGGACATCGAGCGGGCGATGTCGTCCGACAGGCCGATGACGCGGCTCGACTTGGTGCCCGGCGCCGGCTCCAGCTCGTAGAGGGTGACGACGGGGCCGGGGCGCACCGCCAGGATGTCGCCGCGCACGCCAAAGTCCTGCACGGTCTGCTGGAGGTTGAGGGCGTTCTGCTCCAGTTCGTCCGCATCGACCTCTTCGCCGTCGGGCAGCGGCGGTTCGGCGAGCAGCTCCAGGGCGGGCAGTTCGTAATCGGCATTGCCGATGAACGACGCCTCCAGGTGGCGGCCGGCGGGGATCAGCGTCGGGCGCTCGGGCAGGATCGCCCGCGGGCGGTGCTCGGATTCCGCCTCGACGGCGACGGGCTCGGCGGCCGCGGGGACGGCTTCCGGCTCGAACGCGGCGTCGAAGTCCGGGAAGGCGTCCTGCGCCGCCTCGACGGCCGATCCGCTCGTCTCGTCGACGGTCTCTTCGGCCGCCTCGGGCTCGGCGCCGGGCCGCGTCCGCAGCAGGACGGGCCGTGCCGGGATCGTCAGCGGCGCCACCGCCTGCGGGGCAGGGGAGGGGGCCTGCGGCGCGGGCTGTGCGGAAGCGGGCGCCGCGGTGGCGGCCGGGGCCTGCGGTCCGGCGTGGGGCGCAACCGGATGGGCGGCGAAGGGCACGGGCCGCGCCGCGATCGCGGCCTCGCCGCCGGCCTCCACTTGGGCTTGGTGAGCCGGGCGGATCGCGGCGCGGGCGGCCATGGCGTGCAGCGCCGGGCGCGGCGCGGCGGGCCGAGGCTCGGACGCGGGCGCGACCTCGACCGGGGCCTCGGCCGGGCCGAACCAGCCGTGCAGCGACGACCAGTCCGGCACGTCCGACCAGTCGGACGGTTCGGCCGGAACCGGTGGGATGAACGGCACGTCGAAGCCGAAGGGCAGCGGGGCGACCCCGACCGCCGCGACGGCGGGAGCGGCGGGAGGCGCGAAGGCCCCGATCCGGGACTCCGTCGCGACCTGTGCGTCCTCGACCGGGGCAGCGGCCGGCGGCGGCGGGGCGGCGGGCTTCGGCCGGCGGTCGGGGGTGCGGAAGAAGCTCACGCCCGGCGGCGGCACGAAGGGGCGGCGCCAGCTCGGCACTTCCAGGGCGGCCTGCTCGGCGCGCAGCCGCGCGGCCTCCGCCTCCTCGGCGGCGATCAGCCTCTCGCGCTCGGCGGCCTCGCGCTCCGCCGCCTCGCGGGCCCGCTCCGCCTCCAGGGCCGCGGCCTCGGCCGCCGCCCGGGCGTCGAGCAGGGCCTGGGCCCGGGACTGCGCCTCGCGCTCGGCCTCCAGCGCCTGGCGGCGGCGCTCCATCAGAACGGTGTCGGGAGTGCGGGTGAAGCGCACCGCCTCGGGCACGGCCTGCGGCGTGCCCTGGGGATGTCCCTGCGGATGCACCGGGGAGGAGGGCAGGGCACGGGGTGCCGGAATCGCACCGGCTTCCGGAGCGATCGCCGCCGGGCGGCGCGGCGTGCGCACCAGAACGCCGGGCCCCGAGGCGCGGGCGTCGATCCGGCTCTCGAACGGCATCTCCGGCCCGCCGTGATACGCCGGCGCCTGGCCGGGCGGGGCGTGTTCGGACAGGGCGGCAGGGTCGGCCGTCGCGAACAGCCCCTCCTCCGCGCCGTGCGGCCCGTCCTCCGCCGCGGCCCCGCGCCCGAGCATCGCCCCCGGCGGCACCAGCCAGCTCGGCACGCTGCCCGCGTCGAACCCGTCCGCGCCCGGCTCCGGCAGGGCGGGATGCGGAAGCGCGTGCGGCAGCGCCCGCGGCGGGGCCGGGGGGGCGCCGGCGATGCGCCGGGCGAGGTTGGAGCGCAGACTCATCAGCCGATGGGCGAGACCGCCGATCGACCGGTCCAGGCGGTCGCCGCCGCGGCTCGGCCGCGACGGATCACGATGGGAATAGGGAGGCCGTCCCGATGCGCGCATGATCTGTGAGATGACTCGAAACAAGGTCCGGCTCCTGCGGAGCGGTTCGAGCCCCAAGGTAGGCGGATCGTCGTTAACGAACGCTTGCCCCCGCCCTTGCCCTCCCCGCCTCCCGGCCGTCCCGGGGCCGCCGGTGCAAGCGTGGCGCGAACCGGGTATCGTCGCGAGCGGTCGGCGCTTCACGGTGTCTTCCCGAGACCCGACGGCAGGCGGCGGCCCGGTTGCGGCGATGCCTTGGATATGGCTCGAGAAATGACGTTCCGACAGGCACTTGGCAGGGCTTCCTGCCGTATCAGGTGAGCTTCGAGACCCGGTGATGACTCCGAGCCAAGAGACCTTGAGTCCGAAGGACTTCCGCTCCCTCTACCGGCACGGCTTCGCCCGCGTGGCCGCCTGCACCGGGCGCAGCCATCCGGGCGACCCGGCGGCCAATGTCGCGGACATCCTCGGGCTGGCGCGGGAGGTCCACGCGGCCGGCGCGGCGCTCGCGGTCTTCCCCGAACTTTGCGTCTCTTCCTACGCCATCGAGGACCTGCTGCTGCAGGCGGCCCTGCTCGATGCGGTCGAGGCCGGGGTCGCGCGGCTGGTCGAGGAGAGCGCCGGGCTGACGCCGGTGCTCGTGGTCGGCGCGCCGCTGCGCTGGCGCAACCGGCTCTACAATTGCGCCGTGGCGATCCGGGGCGGGCGGCTCCTCGGCGCGGTGCCGAAGAGCTACCTGCCGAACTACCGGGAATTCTACGAGAAGCGCCACTTCGCCTCCGGCGCCGGCCTTTCCGGCGAAACGATCCGGCTCGGCGGGCTGGAGGCACCGTTCGGCACCGACCTGATTTTTTCCGCCGACGACCTGCCCGGTTTCCGCCTCGCCATCGAGGTCTGCGAGGATCTCTGGGTGCCGCAGACGCCGGGCATGGCGGCGGTGCTGGCCGGCGCGACCGTGATCGCCAACCCCTCCGGCAGCCCGATCACCGTGGGCCGGGCCGAGTCCCGCGCCCTGCTGACCCGCGCCGCCTCGATGCGGGGCCTGTGCGCCTACGTCTACGCGGCGGCGGGTGCGGGCGAATCCACCACCGACCTGTCCTGGGACGGGCAGACCAGCATCGACGAGAACGGCGTGCGGCTGGCCGAAGGTGAGCGCTTCCCCGCGGGACCGGTGGTGACGCTCGCCGACCTCGACCTCGACCTGATCGCCCAGGAGCGGCTCCAGGCCGGCAGCCTCGACGACAACGCCCGCCGGCACGGCGGCCCGCCCTGGCGCACGATCCCCTTCCGGCTCGACCCGCCGCAGGGCGACCTGGGCCTGAGGCGCCGCGTCGAGCGCTTCCCCTTCGTGCCCGCCGACCCGGCCCGCCTCGCCCAGGATTGCTACGAGGCCTACAGCATCCAGGTCGCCGGCCTCGCCCAGCGGCTCGCCGCGACGGGCACGAAGCGGGCGGTGATCGGCGTCTCCGGCGGCCTCGACTCGACCCACGCCCTGATCGTCGTCGCCAAGGCCTTCGACAAACTCGGCCTCCCGCGAGAAAACATCCTCGCCTATACCCTGCCGGGCTTCGCCACCTCCGACGGGACCAAGGCCAACGCCCACGCCCTGATGCAGGCGCTCGGTGCCACGGCGGCGGAGATCGACATCCGCCCGGCCGCCCGGCAGATGCTGACCGACATGGGCCACCCGTACGGGCGGGGGGAGGCGGTCTACGACGTCACCTTCGAGAACGTGCAGGCGGGGCTTCGCACGGACTACCTGTTCCGGCTCGCCAACCAGCACGGCGGGATCGTCATCGGCACCGGCGACCTGTCCGAACTGGCGCTCGGCTGGAGCACCTACGGCGTCGGCGACCAGATGAGCCATTACGGTGTCAACGCGGGCGTGCCCAAGACCCTGATCCAGCACCTGATCCGCTGGGTGATCTCGTCCGGGCAATTGGGGTCGGAGGAGAACCGCACCCTCCAGGCCGTGCTCGACACCGAGATTTCCCCGGAGCTGGTGCCGGCCGCGGAAGGCGAGGGGCCGCAGAGCACGGAAGGGAAGGTCGGCCCCTACGCGCTCCAGGACTTCTCGCTGTGGTTCACCCTGCGCCACGGCTTCGTGCCGTCCAAGATCGCCTTCCTCGCGCTCCACGCCTGGGGCGACGCGCAGGGCGGCGACTGGCCGCCGGACTTTCCGGTGCCTCAGCGCGTCGCCTACGACCTGCCGGAGATCCGGCGCTGGCTTCACGTGTTCCTCGACCGCTTCTTCCGCTTCAGCCAGTTCAAGCGCTCGGCCCTGCCCAACGGCCCGAAGGTCTCGGCCGGCGGCTCCCTCTCGCCCCGCGGCGACTGGCGCGCGCCCTCCGACGCCAGCGCGCGGGCGTGGCTCGACGAGTTGGAGCGCAACGTGCCGAAGGCGTGATTTTTCGCGCATCACCGTCCGGCGCGGTCCGAGGCCGCGCCTCATTTCCCGGCCCGGGTCTGCTATACGGTGCCGCTGACGACAGTCGGCCCGGCCGGGTCCGGCGGGCGTCTCTCCTCCCCCCTCCCCACAAGGGGAAAGGCCGGTCCGCAACAGGGACGTCCGATGCTCCGCCTTCTCACCCCGATCCTGGCCCTCGCCCTGGCGTTCGCCCTTCCTTGCGCCGGCCCCGCCGCGGCGCAAGGGGTGCTGTCGCCGGCCAAGGCGAAGGATCTGGTGCGGGCGCGCCTCGTGGCCGAGAGCGAGGCGCTGGTGCCCGGCCGCACCGTGACGCTCGGCCTGCACATGGCGATGAAGCCGGGCTGGCACGTCTACTGGCGCAATCCCGGCGATTCCGGCCTGCCGCCGGAGATGGCGTGGCGCCTGCCCCCGGGCTTCTCGGTCGGCCCGGTGCGGTGGCCGGTTCCGGAGCGCATCCCGGTCCAGACCCTGATGAATTTCGGCTACGAGGGCGCCGTCACCCTGCTGGTGCCGCTCAAGGTGCCGACGGGCGCCGCGATCGGCGACACGGCGCATCTGGCCGGCACGCTGTCCTATCTCGTCTGCGAGGAGATCTGCATTCCGGGATCCGTCGAGCTGAGTCTCGACCTGCCGGTGGCGGCCTCCGCCGCGCCGGCCCCGGGGCAGGCCGCCCTGTTCGCCCGCGCCCGCGCCGCCCTGCCCGAGGCCGCACCGGGCCCATTCCGCACCATCCGCGAGGCGAACCGCCTCGTGCTGCATCTCGATCGGCCGGGTCCGGCCGCCGGGCCGGTGAGCGGGGCGGCCTTCTTCCCCTATGCGGAAGGCGCCCTCGACAACGCCGCCCCGCAGGATCTGACGGTCGATGCGACCGGCCTGCGCCTCACCCTCACGCCGGGAGACGCCGGACGACCGCCCGAGGCGCTCGCCGGCGTGCTCGCCCTCACCGAGGGCGGGGTGCGCAAGGCCTACGCCCTCGGGCCGGAGCCCGCGCCGACGGCCGCCGCCGTCCCCGAGGCCCCGCCCGCACCGCCGGAGGACGAGAGCCTGACCCTGTGGAGCGCCGCCGGGCTGGCGCTGCTCGGCGGTCTCCTCCTCAACCTGATGCCCTGCGTCTTCCCCGTCCTGTCGATCAAGGTCCTGAGCCTCGTGCGGCAGGCCGGCGAATCCACCGCCCGCGTGCGCCTGCACGGCCTCGCCTACACCGCGGGGGTGCTCCTGAGCTTCCTCGGGCTGGCCGGGCTGCTGATCGCGCTGAAGGCGGGGGGCGCCGGGATCGGCTGGGGCTTCCAGCTCCAGTCGCCGGTCGTGGTGGCGCTCCTGGCCTACGGGCTGTTCGCCATGGGCCTCAGCCTGTCGGGCGCGGTGCAACTCGGCGGTCGCGTCGTCGGGCTCGGCGATCGCCTGACCCGGCGGGCGGGCTATCAGGGCTCCTTCTTCACCGGCGTGCTGGCGACGCTCGTCGCCACGCCCTGCACGGCGCCGTTCATGGGCGCGGCGGTGGGCTTCGCGCTGACGCAATCGCCGCTCGCCGCGCTCGCGGTCTTCGCGAGCCTCGGGCTCGGGCTGGCCCTGCCCTTCCTGGGCCTCACGGCCTTTCCGCAGGCGCTGCGCCTGCTGCCGCGGCCGGGCGCCTGGATGGACGTGCTCAAGGGAGCGCTCGCCTTCCCGGTCTACGCCACGGTGGCGTGGCTGGTCTGGGTGCTGGCCCAGCAGGTCGGGCCGGACGGGCTGCTCGCGGGGCTGACCGGCCTCGTGCTGGTGGGGCTTTCCGCCTGGGCCTGGGAGCGGGCGCGCGGCGCGGGCCGGCTCGGCACGACCTTCGGGCGGGCGGCGGCGCTCGCCGCGCTTGCCGCCGCCCTCGGCCTCGTCGCCGTCCTCGACGGCGACCGCGCGGGCGCGCGGGGCGCGGCCCTGGCGCAGGGCGAGGAGGCCTTCACGCAAGGACGCCTCGACGCCCTGCGGGCGGAGGGACGCACGGTGTTCGTGGACATGACCGCGGCGTGGTGCATCACCTGCCAGGTCAACGAGCGCACGGTGCTCGCCCGCGACGGCGTGCAGGCGGCGTTCCGGGCGGGACGGGTGGCCTACCTGAAGGGCGACTGGACCAACCGGAACCCGGAGATCACCCGCCTCCTGGAGCGCCACGGCCGCAGCGGCGTGCCGCTCTACCTCGTCTATCGGGGGCAGGGCGAGGCGCAGGTGCTGCCGCAGATTCTGACGGAAGGGATCGTGCTGGCGGCGGTGGGCAAGGGGGACGTGGCAGGGGACGTGGCGGCGGCTCGGTAAGGCCCCCTTGCCCGCCCCGTGCATCCCCTCGCCCCGCGTGCGGGGAGAGGGCTTTGCCGACCTTGCCGTCGGCAAAGCGAGGCGGCAGCCGAAGGTGAGGGGGCCTGAACGGAGGAGGCTCTGCCGGAACCGCCCCCTTCACCTTCGCTGCGGCTCCGCCTCCGCTTCCCGTGGGCACGACAGGGTGCCCACGGGCCTCTCCCCGCGTGCGGGGAGAGGGGGAAACCCGCGCTTCACAATGCCGAAGCCATCCGCAGCGCCGACTCTTCAGGAAAGGCCGCGCCGCTGGATCGCTCGCGCCGGGCCGCGCGATGACGGCGCGTGGCGGAACCCGACGCGATCGGACGGACGTCGCCTCAGCCCGCGAGCTTGGCCGCGATGCCCGCCACGTGGCGGCCCTGGAAGCGGGCGCCGTCGAGTTCGACCTGGGAGGGCTGGCGCGAGCCGTCGCCGTCGGCGATCGTGGTGGCGCCGTAGGGCGAGTTGCCCTTCACCTGCTCGACGCCGTTCTGACCACTGAAGCTGTAGGGCAGGCCCACCACCACCATGCCGTGGTGGAACATCACCGTGTGGAAGCTCGTCAGCGTGGTCTCCTGGCCGCCGTGCTGCGAGGCGGTCGAGGTGAAGGCCGAGCCGACCTTGCCGACCAGCGCCCCCTTGGCCCACAGGCCGCCGGTCTGGTCGATGAACTGCTTCATCTGCGAGGCCATGTTGCCGTAGCGGGTCGGCGTGCCGAAGAGGATCGCGTCGTAGTCGGCCAGCTCCTCGACGGTGGCGATCGGCGCCTCCTGGTCGAGCTTGTAGTGGAACTGCCGGGCCACCTCTTCGGGCACCAGTTCCGGCACGCGCTTCACCGCGACCTCGGCCCCGGCCTCGCGGGCGCCCTCGGCCACGGCCCTCGCCATCCGCTCCACATGGCCCCAGGACGAGTAGTACAGCACCAGAACCTTCGCCATCGTCGTCTCTCCCGTTCGCGGGCCTTGAGCGGATCGCCCCGAAAGTCGGCCGCCGGCTTTCGGGACGATCCGCTCTTATGGAGGTTCGCCCGGTTTGCAGAAACGCCCTGTCGTGCAAGATCGCTCCTGCGGAATTGCAAGGGAGGGCGTGGTGCCGGTGGCCTGGGACGAGTTCCGCCTCGTGCGGGCCATCGCCGAGCGGGGCGCGCTGGCGCCCGCCGCGGCGCATCTCGGCATCAACCCGTCCACCGCCTTCCGACGGCTCGCCGCGGTCGAGGCGGGGCTCGGCGCGCGCCTGTTCGAGCGCCACCGCTCCGGCTACGTGCCGACGCCCGCGGGCGAGGCCATGGCCGCGGCCGCCCTGCGGATGGAGGAGGAGGTCGCCCGCTTCGACCGCGAGGTCGCCGGCCGGGCGCTGACGCCCTCCGGGACGCTGCGGGTCACCGCCGCCGCGACCCTGGTGACCGACCTGCTGATGCCGATGCTCGGCCGCTTCCGGGTGCGCTACCCGAAGGTGCAGGTCGAACTCGTCGTCTCCGAGGAGGCGCTGAACCTGTCCCGCCGCGACGCGGACGTGGCCCTGCGCGCCACCCGCGAGCCGCCGCCGAACCTCGTCGGGCGGCGGCTCGCCGCCATCGCCTGGGCGGTCTACGGCCCGGCGGGCGACGAGCGGGGCCTGTCCGGGGCCGACTGGGTCAGTCCGAGCGAGGCGGTGGCCGGCGGCCTCTTCGCCCGCTTCGTCGCCGCCCGCGCCGGGCCGGAGCGGGTGGCCTTGCGCATCGACACGGTGCAGGGCCTGTGCGAGGCGGTTCTCGAGGGCATCGGCATCGGCCCGCTGCCCTGCTATCGCGGCGACCGGATCGCACGCTTGCGCCGCCTCTCGGGACCGGAGCCGGATCTCACCGGCTCGCTGTGGCTCCTGACCCATCCGGACCTGCGCCACGCCGCGCGGGTGCGCGCCTTCATGGACCACGTCGCCGCGGACGTGGCGCCCCTGCGCCCCGCCTTGGAGGGCGGGGATGCGGAGCGGCCTCCATCGTGATCCTGGCGCGGTCGCCCTGTAAGAGCGCCTCACGAAACTCCCGGTCACTGACCGCTCTCGCCCTGGCGACGACAGCGCGGCGGGAGTTTCGTGAGAGACACTCAGCACCGGCATAACCAATTGCGCCCGGTGCCTCTCCCCCGCTATAAACCGACATTCCCCCATTCAGCGCGATACGGGATTCTCCGGGCTCGACACACGAGGCCGGAGACCGGGAGAGACTGTTTCCGTCGGCCCGGACCTGTCGCGCCCTCACGAAAAGACGCCTGGAGCTTTGCCGATGTCCCAAGGTCCGCTGATGCCCAAGGCGACCGCCGTGTGGCTCGTCGAGAACACGTCGCTGGCCTTCGAGCAGATCGCCGATTTCTGCAAGCTGCACCCGCTCGAAGTGAAGGGCATCGCCGACGGCGAGGTCGCCGCCGGCATCAAGGGGCTCGACCCGATCACCACCGGCCAGCTCACCCGCGACGAGATCGAGAAGGCGCAGAAGGCGCCGCATTACCGGCTCAAGGTCGCGGTCTCCAAGGTCAAGCTGCCGGAGGTGAAGCGCACCACCAAGGGCCCGCGCTACACGCCCCTGTCGCGCCGCCAGGACCGGCCGAACGCGATCCTCTGGCTGATCCGCAACCATCCCGAGCTGAAGGACGCGCAGGTCATCCGGCTGGTGGGCACCACCAAGGCGACGATCCAGCAGATCCGCGAGCGCACCCACTGGAACTCCGCCTCGCTCCAGCCGATGGACCCGGTGACGCTCGGCCTGTGCTCGCAGATCGACCTCGATTTCGAGGTGCAGCGCGCCGCCAAGGACCGCCCCGCCGTGGTGCCGGCCGACGGCGGCGCCAAGCTGCTGCCGACCGAGGTCTCGACCGCCCCGGCCGCCGAGGAGCGGGAGGAGGAGCGCGACGAGGCGGATCTCAACGCCGACGCGGTCTTCGCCAAGCTCAAGGGCATGAGCCGCATCGACGAGGACGACGACGAGGACTGATTTTTTCGCGCCCGGTGGGCCGGCCCTTGAAAGAAAGTTCTCGCCCGCCCTTATTCATTGCGGAATAATGTTTGTCGCCGCTCCCGTCGAGCGGCGGCAGGCGCGAGGGCGTGGCATGATCCACGGTATCTTGGCCGATGGTATCTTGGCCGATGGCGACTCGACCGGGCCCGGCACGCGTGCCGAACCCGCGGACTCGTCGGACGAACAAGGGTCCGCTTCCCCGCCCGGCGAGCCGGTGACGCTCGCCGAATCCCTGATGCGCGAGGCCGGCTGGGGAGCGGAGAATTTCGGCGTCGAGGGCCCGAACCCGCCCTACCTGCGCATCGGCGGCAAGCTGTGGGTGACGCTGACCGGATTCGAGCCCTGCTTCTCCTCGTTCCACCGCGACCGCGGGCCGTTCCGCTCCAAGGTCGCGATGGCCGACCATCTCGCCAAGTACGACGCGATCATGGTCGATCCCCTCGCCTTCGAGGACTGCTTCGGTCCCGGCGAGGGCACCGAGACGGTGTTTCCCTTCGGCGCGTGGCTGGAGATCCGCCGTGTCGGCTTCGGCGGCCTCGAACTCTGGGGCAAGCGCCAGGGCGCCGTGACGCTCCCGCTCGACGCGCTGGCGGTGGCGTCGGCGATCTGGCTGCGGAAGGGGAGCCGATGCGCAGGGCCGGACGCTGCCGCGACACGGATCGGATGATCCGACCCACGGATTTTCTGTTGTTCTCCGCTCCGTGAGGAGAGCAGCATGAACGTGTCCGTGGGGGATCGCTGGGAAGGCTTCATCGAGCAGGTCGTGCGGGAGGGACGCTACGCATCTGCCAATGATGTCGTGCGCGAGGGGCTGCGGCTGGTCGCGGAGCGGGAAGCGCGCTTGCAGTCCCTGCGAGAGACACTGAAGGCGTCGATGGCGGCAGGGGAGCGGGTAAGCGAGGACGGGATCGACGCTGCCCTGGCAGCTCGGAGCGCGCACCTCGCTGCCGAGGGCTTCTGACTCCGAACGTCCGGACGTGAGACGCGCCGTCTTCCTGGCCGCTGCCAGGGACGATCTCCTCCGGATCCTGGAGGACGTGACCCTGGCGAGCGGAAGCCTCGCCACGGGACAGGGCTTCGTGCGCCAGTTGCGGGCACAGTGTCATACCGTTTCCGATTGATCGCCTCGGGTTTGGCCACCCTCCGTCATCGCGAGCGGCCGCGAAGCGATCCAGGGCGCGACAGGTCCGGAAAGGGCGCGCCCTGGTTTGCCACGGCTTCGCCTCGCAAGGACGCAGGACAGGCCGAACGCATCAACCGGATATCGTATCACAGGCTCGCGGCTCTTCCAGGCACCCTGGGGCGAGCTCGCCCGGAATTGCAGCCGGATATCCGCAGCACCCCGTACCGAAGCTACATCATCTTTTTCCGTTATCTCGACGACACGTTCGAGGTCGTGAACATCCTCCATTCCCGGCGGGACATCGATGACTTCTTCGCGGGCGACGAGACGCCGTAGCGTCTCGCCTCACGCCGAAGCCAGCGGCTTCGACACGTCCTCCAGCGACTTGCCCTCGGCGGCCGTGCCCCAGATCGCGCCGACGACCGAGGCCACCGCCATCAGGGCCGCGCCGATGAGGTAGCCGACCAGCACGAGGTCGCGCGAGCCGGTCTCGACCAGGGTGCCGAACAGGAGCGGGCCCGAGACGCCGCCGATGCCGGTGCCGATGGCGTAGAAGGCGGCGATCGCCAGCGCCCGGATCTCCAGGGGGAAGGTCTCGGCCACCGTCAGGTAGGCGGAACTCGCGGCCGCCGACGCGAAGAAGAACACGCCCATCCAGGCCGCGGTCTGGCCCGCGGGGCCGAGCAGGTCGGCGCGGAAGACGAGGCCGACGACGGCCAGCAGCACCGCCGAGATGCCGTAGGTGAAGGCGATCATCGGGCGCCGCCCCACCGTGTCGAACAGGCGTCCCAGCACCAGCGGACCGAGGAAGGAGCCGAGCGCGAAGGGCAGCAGGTACCAGCCGACATCGCCGCCGGGCACGTCGTAGAAGCGTTCCAGCACCAGGGCGTAGGTGAAGAACAGCGCGTTGTAGAAGAAGGCCTGGGCGATCATCAGCGCCAGCCCGACCAGGGTCTGGCGGCGGTTCGTCACGAACAGGGCGTTGGCGACCTCCGCGAGCGGGGTGTGGCTGCGGACCTTGAGCTTGAGGTGCCGCCTCTCGTCCGGCGGAGGCAGGGTCAGCCCCTCGTCGGTGAAGCGCTTCTCGATGCCCGTCACCACCCGGTCGGCCTCCGCCGCGTAGCCGTGGGTGACGAGCCAGCGCGGGCTCTCGGGAATCCAGGTGCGCAGCAGGAGGATCACGAGGCCGATGCCGCCGCCGACGAAGAAGGCGATGCGCCAGCCATAGGCCGGGTCGATCCATTCGGGCCGCAGCAGCGCGATCGACAGGAAGGAGCCGAGCGCCGCGCCGATCCAGAACGAGCCGTTGATGACGAGGTCGGTCCAGCCGCGCACGCGGGCCGGGATCAGCTCCTGGATGGTCGAGTTGATCGCGGTGTACTCGCCGCCGATGCCGGCGCCCGTGAGGAAGCGGAACAGGCAGAAGCTCCCGATATTCCACGACAGGCCCGTGGCCGCGGTGGCCGCGAGGTAGAGGGCCAGCGTGATGAAGAACAGTTTCTTCCGCCCGATGCGGTCGGTGAGCCAGCCGAAGCCGACCGCGCCGGTCACCGCGCCGACGAGGTAGGAACTCGCGGCGAGGCCGACGTCGAACTCGGTGAACGACATCGGCGCCTTGCGCAGCGCCCCGACGAGGGCGCCGGCCAGCGTCACTTCGAGCCCGTCGAGCACCCAGGTGATGCCGAGCGCGACGATGACGAGGGTGTGGAAGCGGCCGAAGGGCAGTCGGTCGAGCCGGGCGGAGATGTCGGTGTCGACGACCGTGCCGGCCGCGACGCGCTCGGGGGCCGCGGCTCCGGGCTGACCTTCCGCTCGGCTCGTCATTGCGCCTCCATTTACTCTGACTCGGCAAAATTGTTCGCAAAGCCCGCCCGAAGCGGGGGCGCGGCAGCGTTCGGAAACGCTTCGGGTTGTGCAATGGCCCCATCCGCCGGGCCGCACGCCATGACTTTTTTCGCACGCTCCGTCGTCAGGACGCTCCTTCCGCCGGCTGCCGCCGCCCTGGCCTCCATGGGGGCGGTGCTCGCCGTCTCGACGCTCGCCGCCGCGGGCGGGGCCGAGCGCTGGTCCCTGCGGCCGAAGACCGGCGACACGACACCCCTTGCGACCGCCGAAACGGCCTCCGCCGAGGCCGTCCCCACCGCGATCCCGCCCGGTCCGGTCCTGCGCGGCGCGACGTCGGTCCCGCCGTCGGATCTGCCGGGCGAGCGGCGCAGCGTGCGCATCGTCTACCAGGGCTACCTGCCTGCGGAGCCGCGCTGAGGGCGGCCTCGCCGCGAGCTCACCGCGTCCCGCCGGACAGCCGCGGATCGAGGACCGCGCCGAGCCCGTCGCCGAGCCGGTTCAGGGCGACCAGGGTGACGACGAGGAAGCCCGCGGGTGCCGCCAGCATCCAGGGCGCGGATTCGAGCGCCCGCGCCCCTTCCGCGATCAGCACGCCCCAGGAGGTCCTGGGCTCCTGCACGCCGAGGCCGAGGAACGACAGGAAGCTTTCCAGCAGGATCACCCGCGGCACCAGCAGGGTCGCCGCCGCGATGATGGGGCCGAGGGTGTTCGGCACGGCGTGGCGCACGAGGATCGTGCCCGGGCCCGCGCCCAGCGCCGTGGCGGCGCGGAAGAAGTCGCGGCCCTTCAGGGCGAGGGTCTGGGTGCGGACGATGCGGGCCATGTCGAGCCACTCGACCGCCGCCACCGCCACCAGCACCAGCCACAGGCCGGCGCGGAAGAACACCAGCAGCATGATGACGAGGAACACGAAGGGCAGGGCGTAGAGGATGTCGAGGATGCGCATCATCAGCGCGTCGACCCGCCCCCCGGCCATGCCGGAGACGGCGCCGTAACTCACGCCGATCGACAGCGCGGCCAGCGCCGCGGTGAGCCCGATCAGCAGGGAGACCTGCCCCGCCGCGAGGCAGCGGGTGAGGAGGTCGCGCCCGAGCGCATCGGTGCCGAGGAGGAAGAACAGCCTTCGCACGGGCGCCTCGACCACGAGCCTGCGGCCGTCGGGGGCGCGCTCCAGCACCTGGGCCGCGCCGAACGCTTCGGAGCGCGGCAGGAGGCGCAAGGCGCGCGCGTCGATGGGTTTCGGCGCAGCCAGCGTCAGGCGCACCCGGTCGCCGTGGAGCGCGGCATCCTCCAGCGTGAGACGCATGCGGAAGGCGAGGCGCTCCAGCGCCGGCCGCAGTTCGCCGGGTTGCGGGTGGGCGGCGAGCCCCGGCCTCACCCGCACGAAATCGGGATAGATCCGCTCGGGCCTGTGCCCGCTGAGGAACGGCCCGACCAGGCAGGCGAGCACGATCACGGCGAGGCTCGCCAGGGCCGCCATGGCACCGCGGTCGCGCACGAGCCGGCGGCGGGCGAGGGCGGCCGAAGCCGCGCTCACGCGAAACCCCTCAGGCGCGGGTCGAGGGCGGCGGCGGCGAGGTCGGCGATCAGGTTGAAGGCGACCACCATCGCCGCCACCAGAACCACGGTGCCCATCACCAGGGTGTAGTCGCGGTTGAGCGCCCCGTCGACGAAGTAGCGGCCGATCCCGGGCAGGCCGAAGACGGTCTCGACCACGACCGAGCCGGTCATCAGCCCGGCGGCCAGCGGCCCGAGGGTCGCCACGACCGGCAGCAGCGCCCCGCGCAGGGCATGGCGGGCGACGCGCGCCCGCGACAGCCCCATGGCGCGCTGTGTGCGGACATGCGGCTGGATCAGCACCTCGGCGAGCGAGGCCCGGGTGAGCCGGGCGATGCCGGCGGCGTGGGGCAGAGCGAGCGTGATCACCGGCAGGACGAGGTTCTGCGGGGCGCCCCAGCCGCCGACGGGGAGCCACGCGAGGCCGAGGCCGAACACGATCTGCAGCAGGGGCGCGGTGACGAAGTTCGGCACCGCGAGCCCGAGGGAGGCGGCGAGCCCGACCAGCCGGTCGGCCGGCCCGCCGCGGCGGAAGGCGGCGAGACTCCCGAGCCCGACCCCCAGGGTCAGCGCGAGCCCGAATGCCAGCGCTCCGAGGGTGGCCGAGACCGGAAGCCCCCGCGCGAACAGGTCGGTGACGGTGAGGTCGCGAAACGTGAAGGAGGGACCGAGGTCGCCCCGAAGCAGGCTCGCGAGGTAGCGCCCGTACTGCACGATCGGCGGCTGGTCGAGGCCGTAGACCCGGCGCAGGTTCTCCATCGCCGCCGGCGGCAGGGGCCGCTCCAGATCGAACGGGCCGCCCGGCGCCAGCCGGATCAGGAAGAAGCTGCCCGTGACCACGAGGAACAGGGTCGGCAGGCTCTGGGCGATCCGGCGGGCGATCAGCGCGATCACGGGTCGAGCCGGAGATAGCGGGTGGGCGCGACGTTGCGGATGTTCGGATGCATCCCGTGCAGGCGCGGCGACACGAGCGCCTTCGAGCGGTAGTGCAGCAGCGGGATCCAGGGCAATTCGTCGAGCACGATCTTTTCCGCGGCGAACAGCCTTTGCGCGCGCCGGTCCACGTCGCGCTCCTGCGCCGCCTCCGTCAGCAGCCCGTCGAAGGCCGGGTTCGACCAGCGCCCCGCATTGAGTCCGTCGTTGCCGGTCCGGAGCAGAAACAAGAAATTCTGCGGGTCGGAATAATCGGCGATCCAGGACATCCGGGCGAGGTCGAAGGGGCCGCCGTCGCGCAGGTAGGCGAAGTGGGTCTTGGCGTCGGTGGCGACGAAGCGGGTCTCGACGCCGAGGCCGCGCCACGCATCCGCCAGCGCGATCGCGGTGTTGCGGTTGTTGTCGGTGACGTTGAAGCGGTACTCGACCGTGAGCGGCCGGCCCGGCCCGTAGCCGGCTTGCGCGAGCAGCCGCAGCGCCGCCTCCTCGCGGTCGATCGGCCCGTCCTCGCGCCCCGGCAGCAGCGGCGGCGGCAGGGCGTGGTCGAGGCCCGGCGGGCAGAAGGAATAGGCCGGGGCCATG
The DNA here is from genome assembly GCA_036946625.1 of Methylorubrum populi. Taxonomy (NCBI): domain Bacteria; kingdom Pseudomonadati; phylum Pseudomonadota; class Alphaproteobacteria; order Hyphomicrobiales; family Methylobacteriaceae; genus Methylorubrum; species Methylorubrum populi. The sequence goes on along the minus strand of JAQIIU010000003.1, from coordinate 2,378,994 downwards.
GTCTGCCCCCACACGATCTCGGCCAGGAACTCCCGGTCGAGGGCGAGCGAGAGGGCGCGGCGCACCCGCACGTCGTCGAAGGGCTTCTTGCGCAGATCGAAGGCGACGGCGAGCAGGCCGAGCCCCGGCCCGAGTCGCACCTGCGCGCCGAAGCGCTCCTTCAGCGAGGCGATCTGGTCGGCGGGCAGGTCGGAGAGGGAATCGATCTCACCGCCCGCGTAGCGCCGCACCGCCGCGGCGAGGTCCGGCGTCGGGATGACGTCGACCCGCTCGATCGGGATCGCGGCGGCGTCGCGGTAATGCGGGTTCCTGGTCAGGGTGATGCGGTCGTTCGGGATCCAGTCGACGAGCGCGTAGGGGCCGTTCGAGACGAGGTGGCCGGGTCGCGCGAAGGCGTCGCCCCAGCGCTCCAGCGACGGGCGGTGCACCGGCAGCGAGGTCTGTTGCGTCAGGAGTTCGAGGAGGTAGGGCACCGGCTCGGAGAGCCCGATCTCCAGGGTGCGGGCGTCGGGGGCCGCCACCCCCAGCGTCTCCGGCGGCCGCTCGCCGGCGTTGACGGCGGCCGCATTGCGGATCGGGAACAGCACCTCGGCGTATTTCGCCGCCGTCCTCGGGTCGAGGATGCGGCGCAGGGAGAACAGGAAGTCGTCGGCCGTGACCGGGTCGCCGTTCGACCAGCGCCCGTCGGGACGCAGGCGGAAGCGGTAGGTGAGGCGGTCGTCGGAGACGGTCCAGCCCTCGGCGGCGCCGGGGATGATGGTGCCGAGGTTGTCGTAGGTGAGCAGGCCCTCGAACAGGTCGCGCAGGATGTGGGCCTCGGCGGCGGTCGAGGTCTTGTGCGGGTCGAGCGTTTCCGGGTCGGCGTCGTTGCCGCGGCGATAGACCGGCGAGGCCGCCCGTGCCGGCAGGGCGAGCCCGGCGGCGAGCGCCGCGCCGGTTTGCAGGATGGTGCGCCGGAGGAGGCTCATGGGCTTACGGACAAGCGAACAGGCTTCCGACGCATCCCCTCTCCCCGCCCAGCGGGGAGAGGGGACAAGCGGTGCGGGCCTCCGAACACGGTCGTCAGCCCCTCAGGCCCCCGTCTCCCCCTTCAACCCCGCCGCCTCGATGCCGGCGAGCGCGCAGATCTCGTCGTTGTCGGAGGTGTCGCCCGAGACCCCGACCGCGCCGAGCAGCCGGCCCTCGCGATCGCGGATCAGCACGCCGCCGGGCACCGGCACCAGGGCGTCCGGGCCGACGAGGTGGCTCACCGCGGCCACGAAATGCGGCTGCTCCTCGGCGCGCTTGGCGATCGCCCGCGAGCCGAGGCCCAGCGCCAGCGCGCCGTTGGCCTTGCCGCGGGCGACCTCGGCCCGGCGCAGTGCGGTGCCGTCCTCGGCCGCGAGGCATTTGAGGGCGCCGCGGGCGTCGTAGACGACCACCGCCAGCGGCTTGAGCCCCCGCTCGCGGGCGGTCTTCAGGGCGGTCGCGACGAGGGTCTGGGCGGCGGCGAGCGTCAGGTCGGTCATCCGGATGTCCTCGAAGGGCAGGGCGTCCGCCTGAGGACATGCACCGGCGAAGGCCGTTTCGCCAAGCGCCTCCTTTCGCCAAGCGCCTCCTTTCGCCGAGCGTCCCGTTTCGCCAAGCGCCGCCTTCAGCCTATCCGGCGCCGCGGCTCCCGGCCAAGCCGGCGGCGCGTCGCCGCGGCGGCCTGCCCTGGCCCGAAGGGGAGACCGGTCTAGTTCCGCCTCCGGTTGCAGAGAGCAGGAACGACCGCCATGACCGACATCTCGGAGCGCCCCTACGTCCTGTGCCACATGACCGCCTCGGTCGACGGGCGCATCAAGGTGCGGCGCTGGACTGCCATCGACGCGGATTCGCATTACGAGACGGTCCACAAGCGCCTTGCCGGCGATGCCTGGATGTGCGGGCGCATCACCATGCAGGGCTACGCCGACAGCGCGAAACCGCTCGCCTCCGCCCCGCCCGAGGAGCCGGTCTCCCGCGAGGATCACGTCGCCCGCACCGACGCCTCCGGCTACGCCGTGGCGCTCGACGCCCGCGGGGCGATGGATTGGGGCGCGCGCAACGACATCGAGGGCGATCACGTCATCGTGCTGACGACGGGCCAAGCCTCGGACGACCGCCTGCGCCGGCTCAGGGCAGGCGGCCAGTCCTACATCCTGGCCGGCGCGCGGGAGGTCGATTTCGCCCTGGCGCTCGCCAAGCTCAAGCTCCTGTTCGGCATCGAGCGGCTGTTGGTGGAGGGGGGCGGGCGCATCAACGGCTCGATGCTGAAGGCCGGGCTCGTGGACGAGCTGAGCCTGCTGCTGGCCCCGGCGGTCGACGGGGTGATCGGCACGCCGGCCCTGTTCGACTTCGAGGGGACGGAGGGCGATTCCATGGGCGCGCGCCGCCGCCTCACCCGCACCGCCTGCGAGCCGTTCGAGGACGGCACCGTCTGGCTGCGCTACCGGATCGAATCCGTAGGTTGACGCTCCCTCACGCCCACGCATCGTTCCCGCGATGCGCGGCCAGGAAGGCGTCGTAGGCGTTCGTCACCGCCGGCCGGTCCTCGAAATGCGGGAAGGCGCCGGTGGGGAGCCGCAGGATCGTCCAGTTCGGGCGGCCCGCCACCGTGCCGACGTGGCGGTAATCGACGAAGTCGCCCCGCGCGCCGTGCACCATGAAGACCGGCAGGTTCAGCGCCTCGTAGACCCGGGTGGTGTCGTCCGGGAACAGGTAGCCCGCGAGGAACGAGAACGGCGCGTGCTCGGCCCCCGGCTGCCCGGCCGAGATCCGGTCGTAGGCGAACAGGCCCTCGTCGATGTCGCGGCTGCCCCAGGTCTTTTCCAGGAAGAAGCGCATGCTCGGGCCGCTCACCAGCGCGTCGAACAGCGGCCGGCCCCAGAGCGGGAAGGCGGCGAGCTGCCGCGCGAGCGGGTTGCCGCGGTCGGTGTCCGCCGGCCCGCGGCCCGACAGCCGGGCGTCGAAGCCGGTCGGGCTGATCAGGCCCAGCGTCGCGAACAGGTCGGGCCGCTCCAGCGCGGCGCGGGCGAGGTAGGCGCAAGGCAGCGAGAGGGCGATGGCGTCGAGCGCCGCGCCGCCGTGGCGGCCGGCGATCTCGGCGGCCGCGTCGAGGATCGCGTCGGTCATCAGCCGGGGCGTGTAGATCCGGTCCGCCCGCTCCGAGAAACCGAAGCCCGGCAGTTCGAGCGCGTAGACCGGCCGGCTCCGGCGGTAATGCTCGTAGAGCGGCCGGACCTCGTAGGCGTTGGCGGCGGCGTTGACCGAGTGGATCAGGAGCAGCGGTCGGCCCGCTCGCGCATCCGCGGCGTAGAGGTTCACCCGGCCCGCCCGCGTGCGCAGGGTGGTGCGCCGCCCCGACAGGGCCGGGGGCAGGGGACCGGCCCGGTTCAGCCCGAGATGGCTCCAGGCGATCCAGGCGCCGGCCGCCGCCAGCGGCAGGAGGGCGGAACCTTTCAAAAGGCGTCGAGGCATATCCGGTCGCTGCTCACCCCGCACCGGTCGCGATGCGCCTGCGACAACGTCCTGAGATCGACCGTGTTGCCGAGGATTATGGCTCGGCTGCGGGCCTGCCCGTCTGGCGTGGCGCAGGGTTCTCACTGTCCGATCCGATGCGCCCACCCGCGCGAGCGGGTTGGGACGGCGAAGGCGCGAGCAGGGCTGCTACTTCCGGATCGTCGCCCAGGCTCTTCAGATCATCGTCGACCGAGTCCTCGGACGGCTTCCAGAGCGCATACAGCCACGGCCGGACGCCCGGATTTACGTTCAGGGCAGCCTTGACGTTCTCGACGGCCTTGTTTCGGGACGTGTGAGCCAACGCTTCGTCGGCTCGCGCCTCGGCATCCGCATGCTGCTGACCGTAGGCGCAGGCCAGCCAGACGCGAAGATTGACGCTGTGGCCCTGTTTGGGATCGGCCAGGATCGTCTCGCCGAGTTGGATGGCGCGCCGGAAGCCGTCGGGAGCCGGTTCGTACAGGGCCCACAGAACGGCTGTATCCGTTGGAGGCGCATCGCGAAGCACCCGCTCCGCGTCCGGCCTTCGATTCTGGACGGTATACAGCTTGGCCAGCGCGTCCTTGATCAGGATGTCTTTGGGATCGGCAACGGCAGCTTGTTCGACGGCGGTCAGCGCCGCCGGCCATTCCCCGACGCGGGCACGGGCAACGCCCCAGGCCGCGAGTTGCCTCGGCGTTTCCATTGCGTGCATCGGCAGCTTTAGCAGCGAACGATCTGCGTTGGCGACGGCGGGATCGGTCGCCGGCTGCAATTCGTTGCCCTTGATGTTGAGTTGCAGTTGGTCCTGAGCCAGCACGATGTCGGCATCCGCGGCTGCCTCTTCCATACTGTCGAAAAGCTTCGTGAGGACGGTCCGGGTCGCGACGTAGCCCAGCCAGAAGCCGCCTGGAGCAAAGTAGAGGATCAGAGCCAGGGCAAGAAGCTGGCCGTGCGGCTTCCAGCCAAAGCCGGACTCGTTGATCTGTCCCGCGATCGACCAGAGCTTTTCCGGGAATACGTAGAGCTGCGTGAGTCCGACGCCGATCAGGGTCTTGGTCAGCCAGTCGGAGACGTCTTCGAGATTCGTGTTGACGCGAGAGGCCGCGGCCCGACGCGTCGAGGCGGTGTCCGTTGCGTCGGGCGTGGCAGGCAAGGGCTGAGGACGCGCCAGAGTTCTGGGGATGCCGAACAGCAGGCCGAGAAGCCAGCCGCTGACGAAGCTCGCACCTCCCAAAAGCAATCCCAGGCCGAACACCGTCCATGCCAGTCCAGGCGTTCCCGAGATCCAGGCGCCAACGGTGCTCAGCAATAGCATAAAAATGCCACCGCTTATGAGGAAAAAACCAAACAGGTCAGCAATCGAAGCAAAATTCTTGCTCCGCATTGCTTTCGAAAAGGCACCATCGTCAATATTTGATTTGAAAAAACTCGAAATTATGCGAAGCGGTCCATTCAAGATCCATCGCATGCAAATTCATCGGCCGCCCACTCAAGGCACTGCCGCCCCTGGTCAGAAGGAATATAAAACGAATTTAACATCATTGGCACACGAACTGCATTCGTAAATTTGATATGTCTTGGATTGAAATTTTGGATCCAGGGCTTTATTGATTGGCCCCTTCGATCTCCCCGCTCACCTCGAGCCACTCCTCCTCCGCCTTGGCCAGCGCCTCGGCCGCCTCGGCGCGCATCCGGGCCAAGTCGCCGGCCTTGGCCGCATCCTTGAGGAAGGCGGTGCCGTCGGCGAGCGCCGCGTCGATCTTCCCGATCGCCCCCGAGAGCTTGGCCATCCGCGCCTCGATCGCGTCGAGGCGCTTCCTGAGGGGCGCCAGCGCCGCGCGCCGCTCCACCGCCGAGCGGCGGGCCTCGGCCCGCTGGCCGCCGGTGGATTCGTTCGCGGATTCCAACCGTTCCGGGCCGGCCAGCACGAGGCGGCGATAGTCGTCCATGTCGCCGTCGAAGGTCTTCACCGAGCCGTCGCCGACGATCCAGAGCCGGTCGGCGCAGGCCTCGATCAGGAAGCGGTCGTGGGAGACGAGGATCACCGCCCCCTCGTAGTCGTTGATCGCCTCGACCAGCGCCTGCCGGCTCTCGATGTCGAGGTGGTTGGTCGGCTCGTCGAGGATGAGCAGGTGCGGCCCGCCGAAGGCGGCGAGCCCCATCAGCAGGCGCGCCTTCTCGCCGCCGGAGAGCTTTTCCACCGGCGTGTCGGCTTTCGACGCGGGGAAACCGAGACGGGCGGCGGCCGAGCGGACCTTCGCTTCCGGAGCGTCGGGCATCCGGCCGCGCACATGCGCCACCGCGCTCTCGGCCGGGCGCAGCTCGTCGAGCTGGTGCTGGGCGAAGTAGGCGACCTCCATCTTCGAGGCGCGTTTCAGTTCGCCGGCCAGCGGGGCCAAGCGCCCGCCGATCAGCTTGCAGAAGGTCGACTTGCCGTTGCCGTTGGCGCCCAGGAGCGCCACCCGGTCGTCGGGGGCGAGGCTCAGGTTGAGTCCCGAGAGCACGATCCGCTCGCCGTAGCCGGCCTGCACCCGCTCCATCGCGACGATCGGCGGCGAGAGCGGCTTTTCCGGGCTCGGCAGGTGGATCACCGGCGCCTCGTCTTCCAGGAGCGCGGCGATCGGCTCCATCTTGGCGAGCCGTTTCATCCGCGACTGGGCCTGCCGCGCCTTGGTCGCCTTGGCCTTGAAGCGGTCGATGAAGCTCTGGAGGTGGGCCCGTTCGGCGTCCTGCTTGGCCTTCGCCTTGGCCTGGAGCACCCGCTTCTCGGAGAGCTGCCGGCTGAAGCTGGTGAAGCCGCCCCGGTAGATCGTCAGCTTGCCGCGGTCGAGGTGCAGGATGTGATCGACCGAGGTGTCGAGCAGCTCCCGGTCGTGGCTGATGACGATCGCCGTGCGCGGGTACTTTTCCAGGTAGTCGTAGAGCCAGAGCGTGCCCTCGATGTCGAGGTAGTTGGTGGGCTCGTCGAGCAGCAGCAGGTCGGGCTCGGAGAACAGGACCGCGGCGAGCGCCACCCGCATCCGCCAGCCGCCGGAGAAGTCGGAGCAGGGGCGCGCTTGCGCCGCCGCGTCGAAGCCGAGCCCGTGCAGGATCGCCGCCGCCCGGGCCGGGGCCGAATGCGCGCCGATATCGACGAGCCGCGTCTCGATCTCGGCGCGGCGCAGGCCGTCGGCGCCGTCCGCCTCGCGCATCAGCCGGGCGCGCTCGGTGTCGGCGGCGAGCACCACCGCGTGCAGGGTCTCGGGCCCGGCCGGCGCCTCCTGCGCCACCGCGCCGATGCGCATGCCCTTCGGCAGCGAGACCGCCCCGGCATCGGTCGGCAGGTCGCCGAGGATCGCCCGGAACAGGGTGGTCTTGCCCGCGCCGTTGCGGCCCACCAGCCCGACGCGGGCCCGGTCGGGGATCGCGAAGGTCGCGGCATCGAGGATGACCCGCTCGCCGATGCGGTAGGTGAGATCGTTGACGCGCAGCATGGGCGGCGTTCTGGGGGCGGGCGGGCCTCAGCGCAAGGGTCTCTGCAAGGGTCCCCGCAAGGGTCTCTCGCGAGCGTCGCGTGAGCCGGGCCCGCGCGAACGTTTCGCCAACTTGAGCGTTCGGCTCGGGCGAACCGAGACAAGAACCGGGAGGAACCATGGCCAAGCCGGACTTCGCCAAGTCGGACTTCGTGAAGCCGGACTTCAAGGCGCCGCGCCCGCCGGAGCTGCTCCCGCCCTGGCGCACGGAACGCCGCGTCGCGCTCCAGGCGGAGGCGCGGACGTTCGCCCGCGACGTGATCCTGCCGCTGGCCGACGCGCTCGATCCGCAAAAAGGGGAGATGCCGCGCTCGCTGATCGACGCCATGGCGGAGAAGGGCTGGTTCGGCATCACGATTCCCGCCGAGTCCGGCGGCCTCGGGCTCGGCGTGTTCGAATATTGCCTCGTCTCGGAGGAACTCGCCCGCGCGTGGCTCTCCACCGGCTCGATCCTCGCCCGCGGCCAGGGGCTCGGCACGCAGACGCTGGACGACGAGCGCCGCCGGGCGCTGCTCGCCAAATCCGCCAGGGGGCGGTGGATCGGCTCGATCGCCTTGTCGGAACCCACCGCCGGCTCGGACCTCGCCGGGGTGCAGACCCGCGCCGAGCGCGAGGGCGACGCATGGGTGCTCACCGGCACCAAGCGCTGGGCCGGCTTCGCGCAAGGGGCCGACTTCATCGAGGTGCTGGCCCGGGTGCGCGACCCCGGGCCCGGCGAGCCGCGCTCGGCCGGCCTCGAACCGTTCCTCGTGGTCAAGGAGCCCGGCACCTTCCCCGCGGGCATGACCGGCAAAGTCATCGACAAGATCGGCTATCACGGCTTCCTCACCTTCGAGCTGAACCTCGATCGCGTGCGCGTGCCCGAGCGCGACCGGCTCACCGGCCTCTACGGCGACGAGGGGGCGGACGCGGATTCCGGCGGCTTCGCCTCGGTGCAGCGCGGCCTCAACATCGCCCGGGTCCACACCGCGGCCCGCGCCGTCGGCGTGGCGCGGGCCGCGGTGGAGGATTGCACCGCCTACCTTCAGGAGCGCGAGCAGTTCGGCCAGCCGATCGGCGGGTTCCAGGCCCTGCGCTTCGCGCTCGCCGACATGGCGGCGGAGGTGGCGCAGGCCCGCGCCTACTGGCAACAGGTCGCCCACCTCCTCGACGCGGGCGAGGCTGCCGAGAGCGAGTCGGCGAGCGTGAAGCTCCTGGCCACCGAGATGGCGGTGCGGGTGACGAACCAAGCGATGCAGCTCCACGGCGGCAACGGCTACACCACCGAGCGGCGGATCGAGCGCTACTGGCGCGACGCCCGCCTCACCACGATCTTCGAGGGCACCAGCGAGATCCAGCGCCGCATCATCAGCGACCGGATGCTGCCGCGGGGGTGAGGGGACGAAGGGGTCTCCGTTCGAACCGTTCGGACGAGGGCATCCACTTCAGGCTCATCGCGAGGCGGAGCCGGAGCGAGCCGGACGCGCCGCGCCTTTCCGGATCGGTCGCGCCGCTGGATCGCTTCGCCGGTGCTCGCGACGACGGTGCCCGCCGGAGCGGACCGCCCGGACACGAAGCGGGAGCGGCGGCGCGGTGGACGGCCCGAACCCGTCGCCTATCGGGTCATGCGCAACCCTCCTATATTCGGCAGCGATGTCCGCCGCCCCCGAACCCCTCGCCCCGCCCCGGGCGCACGTGCGCCGCCTCGACCCGATCCTGGTCGACCGCATCGCCGCGGGCGAGGTGGTCGAGCGGCCGGCCTCCGCCGTCAAGGAGTTGGTCGAGAACGCCATCGATGCCGGCGCGCGCAGCGTCGAGGTGGCGATCGAGGGCGGCGGGCGGCGCCTGATCCGCGTCGTCGACGACGGCATCGGCATGGGAGCCGACGACCTGGCGCTGGCGGTCGAGCGCCACGCCACCTCGAAGCTCCCCGACGGCGACCTCACCCGGATCGGCTCGCTGGGCTTTCGCGGCGAGGCCCTGCCCTCGATCGGCGCGGTGTCGCGGCTCACCCTGACCTCGCGCACCGCGGACGGGGAGGGGGTGAGCCTGACGATCGATTCCGGCGCCAAGGGCCCGGTGCGCCCGGCCCCCGCCGCGCGGGGCACCCGCATCGAGGTGACCGAACTCTTCGCCGCGACCCCGGCCCGGCTGAAATTCCTCAAATCCGACCGGGCCGAGACGGCGGCCGTCTCCGAGATCCTGCGCCGGCTCGCGGTGGCGCAGCCGCGGATCCGCTTCACGCTTCGCACCGAGAGCGGCAGCCCGACGGTGTTTCCCGCCGAGAGCGAGCCGGGCCCGGCCGGCTTCCTGCGCCGGCTCGGGGCGGTGCTGGGGCCGGACTTTCCCGGCAATGCCGTGCCCGTCGACATGGCCCGCGAGGGGTTCGCGCTCCAGGGGCACGCCGGCCTGCCGACCTTCCACCGCGGCGCGGCGAGCCACATCCACTTCGTCGTCAACGGCCGCCCCGTGCGCGACCGGCTGCTGCTCGGCGCCGTGCGCGGCGCCTATGCCGACACCATGAGCTCCGACCGCCACCCGGTGCTCGCGCTCCACCTCACCTGCGATCCCGCCCTGGTCGACGTGAACGTGCATCCGGCCAAGACCGAGCTGCGCTTCCGCGAGCCGGGGCTGGTGCGGGCGCTGATCGTCAGCGCGATCCACGAAGCCCTGCGCCGGGCCGGGGCGCGGTCCTCGACCACCGGCACCCGGGCCGCCCTCGACGCCCTGCGCGCGGGGAGCGTCGGAGGGCGATTCGCCGAGGCGGCGGAGCTCGGGCGGTTCGCCGTGCATTCGGGTGCCGCCGCCAGCTCCTCAAGCCCCCGACCGGCGAGCCGCCCGTTCGCCGGCCCCTCGGTGGCCGCGCCCGCGGGCTACCGCGCGCCGCAGCGCCCGGCCTTCGCCGACGACAGGGGTGCGGGATGGGGCGAGGGCTTGAACGAGGGCTTGGGCGCAGGCTTGGGCGCGCACCGCGACGAGGGCCGTTCGGGCTTCGCCGAGACGCCGCAGGCCCTGTTCTCGGCCGACCTCGCCCCGCCGGGCGCCGACCTGCGTCCCGAACCGGACACGGGCCCCGACGCCGTCGCCGCGGCGGAAGCCCATCCGCTCGGCGCCGCCCGGGCGCAGATCCACGAGACCTACATCCTGGCCCAGACCCGCGAAGGCATCGTGCTGGTCGATCAGCACGCCGCCCACGAGCGGCTGGTCTACGAGCGGCTGAAGCGAGAGCGGACCGGCGGCGGCGTGCTCGCCCAAGTCCTGCTGATCCCCGACGTGGTCGAGATGGCGCCCGAGGCCGCCGACCGCCTGGTCGAGGCCGCCTCCGAACTGGAGCGGCTGGGCCTGAGCCTCGAAGCCTTCGGGCCGGGCGCCGTCCTGGTGCGGGCGGTGCCGGCCGCGCTCGCCGGCGGCTCGGTGAGGGGCCTCGTCCTCGACGTGCTCGACGCGCTCGACGCCAGCGGCGTCGAGGAGGGCGGCCCGGCCGGCGCGGGCGATCCCGATCCGGTGAGCCGACGCCTCGACGCGCTCCTGTCGTGCATGAGCTGCCACGGCTCGATCCGCGCCGGGCGTCGCCTCAAGCCGGAGGAGATGAACGCGCTCCTGCGCGAGATGGAGGCGACCCCGCTCTCCGGCTCGTGCAACCACGGCCGCCCGACCTTCGTGACCCTGGGGCTGGCCGATATCGAGCGGCTGTTCGGGCGGCGGTAGGAGCCGAATGCGGCGACCGTGTGGGGTCGTCGCGCTCAGTCGAAGCGGCCCGTGCGCAAAACTTCGCCCGCTCCGAGGCCGAGAGCCTGCGCAGCAGCATCGGCGATGCGGGTGTGGAGTCGCTTTCCCCGGTCGAGGTGGTTCTCCTCGATCGCGTTTCCAGCGATGCGCAGCAGCAAGCGCGTCGTCGCTTCCGAGTTGTCGAAGATCGCCGACTCGTGCGCCAGCGGGATCGCCTGCGCCAGCCTCGACAACGCGATGCCGTAACGCCGCCGGATGACCGGCTCGGGAATCGCGTGGCCGCCCTTCCGCACCCGGTCGCCGACGCGCTCCACGTTCAGGTCCGCCGAGTCCAAGGCAACGAAGACGAGAGCCACCTGATAACCGGCTTCCCTCGCCCGGCGCATCAGGCCGACCGCTTGGTTGCTGCTCAAGGTCGTCTCGTAGGCGAAGTCCCGTCCGGCCTCGACGAGTTCGTTCAGGCGTACGAGGACAGCCCTGCCGGCTGCGAGCGACGCCGCTTCGGGATCGACCGGGTTGATGCGTCGGGCAACGATGTCGGCATTGACGAACTCGCCCGGCGGATCGATGGCCCGGTAGAGGCTCGACTTCCCGGATCCGTTGGGGCCGCCCAGGATCGTACAGACCGGCGTGGCCACGGCCCGGGATCAGCGCCTGGGGCCGACCGGCTCGACGACGACGCGTCCCTCGCTGCGCCGGAGGCGCTGCCGGGTGCCATCCGGCCATTCCCGCACGATTCCGTCGCCGACGGCAGGATCGACGTAGTGGCTGGGCACGCCGAGGCGCTTGGCCTCTTCGATCGCCTCGACACCCATGTGCCGGATCGCATCCACATTCCGGCGAAGTTTGTCGAACAGAATCATGCGCCTCGCTCGTGGACGGACAGCCGCATGCCGTAAGGTCCGGCAGATGCCGCGTCAGTATAGAAGGCCGTTACGACCGCTGGGAAGAACCCTCGTCGTCGGACCTCATCTCGCCTCCGCCCCCCCCCACGCCCCGCAGCAGCGGCACGAACGAGACCGGGCCGAAATCCTGGCTCTCGAACCGGTCCGGCCCGCGCCGGGTCAGCCGCAGCAGCGTCTGCCCGCCCAGCGGGCCGACCGGGATGACGAGGCGGCCGCCCTCGCGAAGCTGACCCTTCAGCACCTCCGGCACCGTCGATCCCGCCGCCGAGACGAGGATCGCGTCGAAGGGCGCGGCCTCCGGCCAGCCGTCGCCGCCGTCGCCGATGCGCAGTTCCACCGATGCGAAGCCGAGGGCGGCGAGGCGCTCCCGGGCCGCCTGCCCCAGCGCGGGATGGCGCTCGATGGCGAAGACCCGCGCGCCGGTCCGCGCCAGCACGGCCGCCGCGTAACCGCAGCCGGCCCCGATCTCCAGCACCCGGTCGCCGGGCTGAAGGGCCAGCGCCTCGATCATCAGCGCGACGACGGCGGGCTGCGAGATCGTCTGCCCCTCGCCGATCGGCAGCGGCCCGTCGCCGTAGGCGTCTTCGCCGAGACCCGCCGCGACGAAGGCCTCCCGCGGCACGGCGCGCATCGCGTCGAGCACGGCGGCGTCGCGCAGGCCGCGGGCGATCAACTGCGTCTCGACCATCCGGGCGCGGGCGGCCGCGAAATCCGGCACGGGATTCACGCCTCGCGCTTGCCGTCGCCGCGCTCGCGCGGCGGCGCCTCGTCCGCCGGTGGCAGCTTCGGCGGCGGCACCCGGCCCGGACTCGGTGGAGCCGGCAGGCCCGCATCCTCGGTGGCGGGCGGGGGCGGCGGGGGCTTGGTCTCGGGCATCGTCCTGGATCACATGGCTTGCCGGGGCAGCGCGCGGATTCGCTCCGCCTGCGCCTTCCCCGGGTCAACGCCGCATCCGCCGCCCGGTGTCCTTCATCGATCGAGCGCCCCCGCCCGAGGAGAGGCCTTCGCATGACCGCCCGCCCCAACCTGTTCGCCGACCTGCCGGCCGGCACGGACGAGGAGATCTTCGAGACGCTGCTCGCGCGGCCCGGCGTGAGGGTCGAGCGCATCCTCTCGACGGGACAGGCGAGCCCGCCGGGCTTCTGGTACGATCAGGACGAGGACGAGTGGGTCGCGGTGCTGACAGGCGCGGCCGAACTCCGTTTCGCCGACGAACGGGCGCCGCGGCTTCTGTCCTCGGGCGACCATCTCCTGATCCCGGCCCATCGCCGCCACCGGGTCGAGCGCACGGCAAATCCGACGATCTGGCTCGCGGTTCACGTCGCGCCGCGCTAACCCGGCGGGCATGATCGCGTGCCGCATCGAACCGAAGGGACAGGTCGAGCCGGAGGGGGAGGGCGTCTGGCGCTCCACCGGCTCCGATCCGCAGTTCCGGCTGACCCGTCCGGGCGGCGGGCGGCTGTTCCCGTTCCGGCTCATGGGGGGCTGGGTGCGCATCCGCGCCGATCTCGAAGGGCTCGGCACGACGAAACCCGTGCCGCTCCTCTACGTCGACGACGGCTCGGGCTTTCGCGAGGAGGAGGCGGTCCGGCTCGAACTGCGCGAAGAGGGCGGCATCGACGACCTCGTGCGCCTGCCGCGCCGGGTGCGGGGCCTGCGCCTCGATCCGCTCGCCGCGAGCGGGCGGTTCCGGCTCTCTCGCGCCACCCTCGAACCGCTGCGCGGCCCCGCCGCCGCCCTCGCCGTCGCCCGCCGGCTTCGGGCGCGGCTGCCGGCGGAGGAGCGGGGGTTCGGGCCGCTGCTCGGGCGCCTCGCCCGGCTCGGGCTGAGCCGTTCGCCCGCCGCCCTGTGGCGGGATTTCTGGGAGAGCGCCCGGCCGCGCCCGGCCGCGGCCTCCTACGCCGCCTGGATCGAGCGGGTCGAGCGGCCCTCGCTGCCGTCGCCCGCGGCGATGCGGGCGGCGATCGCAGGGTTTCGGGTGCGGCCGCGCATCTCCATCGTCATGCCGGTCTACGACACGCCCAAACCCTATCTGGAGGCCGCGCTCGCCAGCATCCGGGCGCAAGCCTATCCCGATTGGGAGCTGTGCCTCTGCGACGACGCGTCGAGCGCGCCCCACATCGCGCCGATGCTCGACGCGCTGGCGGCGGAAGAGCCGCGGGTGCGGCTGCACCGGCGGCGCGAGAACGGCGGCATCGTCGCGGCGAGCAACGACGCCCTGGCGCTGGCGACCGGCGACTGGCTCACCCTGATCGACCACGACGACGCGATTCCCGCGCACGCCCTCTTCGCCTTCGCCGAAGCCCTCGACTGGGAGCCGGACACGGATTTCCTCTACTCGGACGAGGACAAGATCACGATCCGCGGCGAGCGCTACGAGCCGTTCTTCAAGCCGGACTGGTCGCCCGAGACGCTGGAGGCCTGCATGTACACGGCCCATCTGGCGCTCTACCGGCGGGACATCGTCGCCCGCATCGGCGGCTTCCGGGCGGAATGCGAGGGGGCGCAGGATTACGACTTCGTCCTGCGCTACGCCGAGCACGCCGCCCGCGTGCGCCACATCCCGCAGGTGCTCTACCACTGGCGGGCGATCCCCGGCTCGACCGCCCAGGCCATGGACAACAAGGGCTACGTGGTCGCCGCCGCCGTGCGCGCGCTCGAAGACCGGGCGCGCCGCACCGGCGGGCTCGACGCCGTGCGCCCCACCGCGTTCGCCGGCAGCTTCCACCTGCGGCGCCCGCTGAGGACGCGTCCGCGCGTCTCGATCGTGATCCCCACCGCCGGCCGCGACAGCACGGTGCGGGGCCGCACCGTCGATCTCCTGGCCGCCTGCCTCGACAGCATCCGCGCGCGGAGCACCTACGAGACGCTCGAGATCGTGGCGGTCGACAACGGCGACCTGCGGCCGGCCACCCGCGCCGCCTTGGAGCGCCACGGCGCCCGCTCCGTCACCTGGGACCGGCCGGACTTCAACGTCGCCGCCAAGATGAACCGCGGGGCCGGGGCGGCGACGGGCGAGGTGCTGGTCTTCCTCAACGACGACATCGAGGTGATCAGCCCCGACTGGATCGAGGCGATGCTGGCCCTGTTGCAGATCCCCGGTGTCGGCGCGGTCGGCCCCAAGCTCCTGTTCGAGACCGGCGAGTTGCAGCATGTCGGCGTCACCGTGATCGACGCGACGCCGGACCACCCCCGCCGCACCTATCCGCGGGAGGATCCCGGCCACTTCTTCTCGACGGCGGGCAACCGCAACTATCTCGCGGTGACCGGCGCCTGCGTGATGCTGCGGCGGACGGATTTCGAGGCGGTCGGCGGCTTCGACGAGGGATTCGCCGTCAACTACAACGACGTCGACCTCTGCCTGCGCCTGCGCGCGCGGGGCCTGCGCAGCGTCTATTGCGCGCAAGCCGAACTCTACCACTACGAGAGCCGCAACCGGGCGCGCACCGTCGATGCGGGGGAGCAGGTCCGCTTCCGCGCACGCTGGGCGCAAGCCATCCCGCGCGACCCCTATTACAGCGAATGGTTCGAAGCGTTGCCGCCGACCTTCGAACTCGATCCGGCGCGGTTCTGAAGCGCTGCCCTGCCGTCATCGCGAGGCGAAGCCGAAGCGATCCAGGCCTCCGCACTGTCCGGAGAGGTCGCGCCCCTGGATCGCTTCGCTGACGCTCGCGATGACGGCCAGCGCCTCCATTACGAAGGGCTTGGTGACGACCTGCATGCCGGAACCGTACACCTAAGCCGCCCTCATCCGTGCGAACCCGGCCTCCAGATCCGCCTTCAGATCCTCCGGATCCTCCAGCCCGATATGGAAGCGCAGCGCCGGCCCGCCCGGCTGCCAGCGCGTGGCGGTGCGGTAGACCGTCGGGTCGAAGGGGATGACGAGGCTCTCGAAGCCGCCCCAGGAGAAGCCCATCCCGAACAGTTCGAGCCCGTCGAGGAAGGCGGCCAGCGCCTCTTCCGAGACGGGCTCGAGGATCACGCCGAACAGGCCCGACGCCCCGGAGAAATCGCGCTTCCAGATGGCGTGGCCCGGATCGTCCGGCAGGCCGGGATGCAAGACCCGCAGCACCTCCGGGCGGGACTGGAACCACGCGGCCATGGCCAGACCGCGGGCACCGTGCTCGCGCAGGCGCAGACCCATGGTGCGCAGGCCGCGCAGTCCCAAAAAGATGTCCTCGGGACCGGCGCAGGGGGCGAAGTGCTCGTAGGTGCGCTTGAGCGCCGGATAGTGCGCGGCATTGGCCGAGACGAGGCCGAGCAGCAGGTCGGAGCCGCCGCTGAGATACTTGGTGCCGGCCTCGACCGCGAGGTCGACGCCGCGCTCGTGCGGCGGGAACAGCAGCGGCGTCGCCCAGGTGTTGTCCATCACCACCGCGCCGCCGCGGGCGTGCATCGCCTCGGCGATGGCCGGCACGTCCTGCATCTCGAAGGTCTGCGAACCCGGCGCCTCCACCAGCACCGCCCGCGTGTTGCCGCGCATCAGGGCAGCGATCCCGGCACCGATCACCGGGTCGTAGTACTCGACCTCGACGCCGTAGCGCCTCAGCACCCCGTCGCAGAAGATGCGGGTCGGGCGGTAGGCGGAATCGGTGACGAGGAGGTGGTCGCCCGCACTGACGCAGGCCATCAGCGCCAGCGTCAACGCCGAGAGGCCGGAGGGCGTGAGCACCGTGCCGGCCGCCCCGGCGATCTCGCTCCAGGCTTCCGCCAGCGCGTCCATCGTCGGCGTGCCGGAGGTGCCGTAATTGTAGCGCCCGCGCCGGTGCTTGATGTCGTCGTAGGTGGGGTAGAGGACCGTCGAGCCGCGGTAGATCGGCGTGTTGACGAAGCCGTGCTGGGCCGAGGGGTCGCGCCCGGCCAGCACGAGGCGGGTGTCGGCGCCGAAGCGGCCGCGGTCGCGGGGAGGGGTCTTGGACATCGGCCTCGGAGGGATGAAAGGGAGCGTCGCGTCAAGGCCCTTTCAGCCCTCCGCCGCCCGAGGCGTCAAGCCGGTCGTGCTCAGCCCTGCTTCGGCTCGTCGGCCTGCATCCAGGCCTCGCGGTCCTGCGAGCCCTCCGGATAGGGGCATTCCGCGACGCTCTTGCCGTAGAGCCGGGCGTTGCGGCCCTGGATGAAGGGGCTGTCGCTCGCCGTGGCCTGCTCGTTCATGGCGAAGATCCTCTGCCGGTTGTCCTGAATAGGGCCGGTCCGCACCGGGCCCGGCCGCCCGGTTCGTTAACGATGGGTGGCTCATCCTGTTT
Source organism: Methylorubrum populi (assembly GCA_036946625.1). Taxonomy (NCBI): domain Bacteria; kingdom Pseudomonadati; phylum Pseudomonadota; class Alphaproteobacteria; order Hyphomicrobiales; family Methylobacteriaceae; genus Methylorubrum; species Methylorubrum populi. Next base: position 2,362,125 of record JAQIIU010000003.1, on the reverse strand, counting down.
CCGGAACCTGTCCGTCCACGGGTTCCGCGTCGCCGCGTTCCCGTGAGTCCGTCGCCTTGAGCATCCTGCGCATCATCGCCTTCGGCACCGTCACGGGTCTTGGAACCCTGAGCGTCGTCCTCGTGAGCGCGGACCGGATCGCGCATCCGGCCCTGGCCGCGATCCCCGCTCCGGCGGTCGTGCGGGCCAAGGCCCCGGCGCGGCCCGATCCCGCCACGACCGGCACGGTGACGCAGGGGCCGGCGGCCTCCGAAGCGAAGGGCGGCATGCTCACCGGCTTCGACACCGAGCGCCTCAACGCCCTGATGCGCGGCGAGACCTTCCCGGCGCCCGCCCGCAAGCGCTGACCGCGGGCTCCGTCCGGGCTACAAGCGGGGCCCCGCCACGCCGCCGACCGTGCAACCTTGGGTCTCGCCTACGCGCTCGCCGCCTATCTCAGTTGGGGCCTCGTCGTCCCGGTGCATTTCCGGCTGCTCGCCGGCCTCCCCGCCGAGACGATCCTGGCCCAGCGCGTCGCGTGGTCGGCGCTGTTCGTGGTCGGGCTGATCGCGCTGCTGCGCAAGCGGCTCGCCAACCCGTTCCCCTTGCGGCCGCGCCACGCCTTGCTCGTCGTCTCGGCGGGGCTGATCGCGTTCAACTGGCTGCTCTACCTCGTTGCGGTGACGACCGGGCACATGCTCGACGCGAGTCTGGGCTACTTCATCAATCCGCTCGTCTCGGTGCTGCTCGGCGCGCTCGTGCTCGGCGAGCGCCTGCGCCCGGTCCAGGCGGCCGCCGTCGCCATCGTCGTCCTCGGCGTGGTGGTCGCGGTGGTGATGGCGGGACGCCTGCCGCTGCTCTCGCTGGGGCTCGCGGCCACCTTCGCGCTCTACGGGCTGGTGCGGAAGCTCGTCGGCGTCGACGGCACGGTCGGCTTCTGCGCCGAGACGTTCCTGCTGCTGCCCGCCGCCCTCGGCTACCTCGCCTTCGCCGCGCCCCCGGTGCCCGACGATGCCCGCACCTGGGCGCTGCTGGCGCTGACTGGCGTGACCACGGCGCTGCCGCTGATCTGGTTCGCCGCCGCGGCGACCCGGCTGACGCTGGCGACCCTCGGGCTGATGCAGTACGTCGCCCCCTCCTGCCTGATGGGGCTCAGCACGCTCGTCTACGGCGAGACGCTGACGCCGGACCGCATCGTGCTGTTCGCCCTGATCTGGCTGGCGCTGGCGTTCTACGCGTTCGATGCGATTCGCCAAGAGTTCAGGCACGAGGGCCGGCGGCGCGCCGCCGCGGTCGGGGAGAAGCGATGACCCGGCTCAACCGCATCACCGACATTTCCGGGATTCGCGTCGGCCATGCCGAGGATGCGCGGGTCGCGAGCGGCGTGACCGCGCTCCTCTTCGAAACGCCCTTCGTCTGCGCCGTGGACGTGCGCGGCGGCGGGCCCGGCACCCGCGAGACCGACCTGCTCGATCCCGCCTCGACGGTTCAGGCGGTCGACGCGCTCGTGCTGTCGGGCGGCTCGGCCTTCGGGCTCGACGCCGCCGCGGGCGTGGTCGCCGCCTTGCGGGAGGCGGGGCGCGGCTTCGCGGTCGGCGACGTGCGGGTGCCGATCGTGCCCGGCGCCATCCTGTTCGACCTCCTCAACGGCGGCGACAAGCATTGGGGCCGCTTCCCGCCCTACCGCGACCTCGGCTACGCCGCGGCGCGCGGCGCCGAGGGGGGCGCCTTCGCCCTCGGATCGGCCGGGGCGGGGTTCGGGGCGCGCACCGCCAACCTCAAGGGCGGCCTCGGCTCGGCCTCGCGCGCGGTGCCGGGCTTGTCCGCACAGGTCGGCGCGCTCGTGGCGGTCAACGCCTTCGGCCGGGTGACGATGGGACAGGGGCCGCATTTCTGGGCCGCGCCGTTCGAGCGGGACGGCGAGTTCGGCGGCCTCGGCCTGCCGCCGCGCGTGCCCGACGATGCCCTGTCCTGGCCGCGCGAGCCCCTGCCGGGGGCGAACACCACGCTCGCCGTGGTCGCCACCGACGCACGGCTCACCAAGGCGCAGGCCAAGCGCCTCGCCATCGCCGCCCAGGACGGGCTCGCCCGGGCGATCCACCCGGCGCACACGCCGCTCGACGGCGACGTGGTGTTCGCGGTCGCCACCGGCGCGGTGCCGCTCGCCGATCCGGTCGGCGATCTCGCCCGCCTCGGCGCGGCGGCGGCGGAGACGCTGGCGCGGGCGGTCGCCATCGGCGTCCACGCCGCGACCCGGCTGCCGTGTCTGGATTTGCCGGCGTGGCGGGATCTGTACGGTGGCTGAGCTTCACCTCGTCATGGCGAGCGGAAGCGAAGCCACCCAGACGGCGCGACCTCTCCGGAAAGGTCGTGCCCTGGATCGCTTCGGCTTCGCCTCGCGATGACGCCAGTGCGTCCTACAGGTTGGTGTAGTTCGGCCCGCCCGGACCTTCCGGCGTGACCCAGTTGATGTTCTGGTTCGGGTCCTTGATGTCGCACGTCTTGCAGTGGACGCAGTTCTGCGCGTTGATCTGGAAGCGGATGCCGTCGCCGGCGGCGGCGTCCTCCACCCATTCGTAGACGCCGGCCGGGCAGTAGCGGCCGGACGGGCCGCCGTAGACGTCGTGCTCCGAGGTCTTCTGCAGCCCCATGTCCTTCACCTTGAGGTGGGGCGGCTGGTCCTCCTCGTGGTTGGTGTTCGAGAGATACACCGAGGAGAGCCGGTCGAAGGTCAGCTTGCCGTCCGGCTTCGGGTAGACGATCGGCTTCACCTCGGAGAGGGGCTTCAGGCAGGCATGGTCCGGCTTGCCGTGGGAAAGCGTGCCGAACGGCGAGGCGTCGGCGATCGTGTTCATCCACATGTCGAGGCCGCCGAGACCCACGCCGACCAGCGTGCCGTATCGCGACCAGAGCGGCTTGACGTTGCGCACCGGCTTCAGGTCGCGCCCGATCGGGCTGTCGCGCCAGCCTTCCTCGTAGGCGGTCAGTTCGTCGCCCTGACGCCCGGCGACGAGCGCCTCGAAGATGGCCTCGGCCGCCTGAATCCCCGAAAGGATCGCGTTGTGCGAGCCCTTGATGCGCGGCACGTTGACGAAGCCGGCGGAATCGCCGACGAGGCAGCCGCCGGGGAAGACGAGCCTCGGCACCGATTGCCAGCCGCCCTCCATGATCGCGCGCGCGCCGTAGCCGATGCGCTTGGCCCCCTCGAAGGTCTCGGCGATCATCGGGTGGGTCTTGAAGCGCTGGAACTCCTCGAACGGCGACAGGGTCGGGTTCTCGTAGTTCAGGTGCGTGACGAAGCCGACCGAGAGCAGCCCATCGTCGAAGTGGTAGAGCCAGGAGCCGCCGCCGGCCTTGTTCGGCAGCGGCCAGCCCATGGTGTGCTGCACCAGCCCCGGCTGGAACTTTTCCGGAGATAGCTGCCAGAGCTCCTTCACGCCGAGGCCGTATTTCTGGTGGTCGCTGTTCTTGCCGAGCCCGAACCTTTCGATCAGCGTCTTGGTCAGCGAGCCGCGGGCGCCCTCGCCGAACACCGTGTACTTGGCACGCAGCTCCATGCCGCGGGTGTAGTCGTCCCGTGCCTCGCCGGTGCGGGCGATGCCGAGATCGCCGGTGGCGATGCCGGTGACCGTGCCGCGTGCGTCGGTGAGCACCTCCGAGGCCGGGAAGCCGGGATAGATCTCGACGCCGAGCGCTTCCGCCCTGGCCCCCAGCCACTTCACGGTGTTGGAGAGCGAGCCGACGAAATTGCCGTGGTTCGACATCAATTTGGGGAAGAACACGTTCGGCAGCGTCAGGCCGCTGTTCCTGGTCAGGAACAGGAACTCGTCGCGCTCCACCGCCGTCTTGAGCGGGCGCTCCGGATCCTCGCGCCAGTCGGGCAGCAGGGTGTCGAGGCCGATCGGATCGACCACCGCGCCGGACAGGATATGCGCGCCGACCTCGCCGCCCTTCTCCACCACGACGACCGAGATCTCCTCGCCCTTCTCCGCGGCGCGCTGTTTCAGGCGGATCGCGGCGGCGAGGCCGGCGGGGCCCGCGCCGACGATCACCACGTCGAAATCCATGCCTTCGCGTTCGGGCAGCGCCATCCTCGTTCCTCCTGCGGCCGTTCCCGTCGGTGGATTTCACACCGATCCGGCCCGTTTCACGGTCAAGATGTCTCTCAAGCGATTCCAAGGTAGGAAGGCAAGCCCGCCAGGGTAGTGAAAGCGCGCGCAAACCCGCGATTCGTGCGAAGAACCGTGCCGCCTGCGGGACCGTTGTCCACAGCGCGGTGACACGCCACATGCACGTCCCATGGAAGACATGATCGCCGACGACGCGGAGACCGACGCCCGGGCCGACCTGATCGCCTTCCTCGACTTCCATGTCGAGGCGGGCGTCGATGCCGCGCTCGACGAGCGTCCCCACGATCGCTTCGCCGAGGCGGACGCCGCCGCGTCGGTCCCCGCCCCTCGCGCCGAGGCGCGGCCCCGGCCGGAACCGCCGCGCCGCGAGCCGCCGCGTCCGGACGCGTCCGGGGGCGCTCCGCCGGACGTCCGGCGCGAATGGCCGAGCCGCGGCACGCCCCCGCGCGAGCCGCCCCGCACCTACGGCAACGCGGCCTCCGCCAAGCCGGGCGAGGCGGCGGACGACGCCCGGGCGCGTGCCGCGCAGATGAACACCCTCGACGAACTGGAGGCGCTGCTGCGCGGCTTCGAGGGCTGCTCCTTGCGCTTCACGGCCAAGAACCTCGTCTTCGCCGACGGCAACCCGGAGGCGCGGGTGATGTTCGTCGGCGAGGCGCCGGGTGCCGACGAGGACCGGATCGGCAAGCCGTTCAGGGGCCGCTCGGGCCAGCTCCTCGACCGGATGATGGCGGCGATCGGGCTCGACCGGACGACGGCTTACGTCTCCAACGTCGTGCCCTGGCGCCCGCCGGGCAACCGCAACCCGACCCCGCAGGAGATCGCGATCTGCCGCCCGTTCGTCGAGCGCCAGATCGAACTCGCCAGTCCCGACATCCTCGTCTGCCTCGGCGCGCCCGCGACGCAGACGCTGACCGGCACCAAGGACGGCATCCTCAAGGCGCGCGGGCGCTTCTACCCCTACACCTTGCGCGACGGCCGCGAGATCCGCGCGCTCGCCACCCTGCATCCGGCCTACCTGCTGCGCCAGCCGGTGCAGAAGCGCCTCGCCTGGCGCGACTTCCGGATGTTGAAGGCGGCCCTCGACGGGAGCGCCGGGGCCAAGTAGGGCGAGGCTCGGCCGAAGCGGAACCGTAGCCTCCGCACGGTCATTCTACACACCGGGTCCCGGACTTCCCATGAGGCCGGGCCATGAGGGCCGGGCAAGACGCGGCGGCGGGAGACGGTATGCGCTGGGACGATTTTCGCGCCTCGGAGAATGTCGAGGACCGGCGCGGCGAGGGCGGAGGCGGGGGCGGCTTCGGCTTCCCCGGCGGTGGCGCGGGCGGCCTCGGCATCGGCACCATCGTCGTGCTTCTGCTGATCTCCTGGGTCACCGGCATCAATCCGGCGATCCTGATCGGCGGCGCCCAGCAGATGGCCGGCGGCGGCAGCCAGCGCGAGGAACGGGCCGATCCCGAGACCCAGGCCCGGCGCCGCGAGGCCCCGACCGACCGCACCGGCCAGTTCGCCTCGAAGATTCTGGGCAATACCGAGGATGTCTGGAAGGAGGTCCTGCCGAACCAGACCGGGCGGCAATACACGCCGACCACGATGGTGCTCTACCAGGGGGGCACCCGCTCGGGCTGCGGCATGGCCCAGGCGGCGATGGGCCCGTTCTACTGCCCCCTCGACAAGAAGGTCTATCTCGACACGGGCTTCTTCAAGGAGATGCAGACGAAGTTCGGCGTGAAGGGGGATTTCGCCTACGCCTACGTCATCGCCCACGAGGTCGGCCACCACGTGCAGGACGTGCTCGGCATCCTCGGCAAGGTGCAGAGCCGCCAGCAGAACGCGAGCGGCAAGACCGAGGCGAACCAGCTCTCCGTGCGGGTCGAGCTGATGGCCGACTGCCTCGCCGGCGTCTGGGCCAAGAACTCCAACGACCGCTGGAATTCGCTCGACCAGAGCGACATCCAAGAGGCGCTCAACGCCGCCAGCGCCATCGGCGACGACAAGCTGCAGGAGCAGTCGCAAGGCTACGCCGTGCCGGATTCCTTCACCCACGGCTCCTCCGAGCAGCGCATGCGCTGGTTCATGACCGGCTACAAGAGCGGCCAGACCAAGTCCTGCGACACCTTCCGCGCCAGCCGCGGCTGATTCTCTTCGGATTCTCGGAAAGGCACCCATGACCGAGACCGCGCGCGAGCGGATGCTCGCCGGCAAGCCCTATCGCGGCGACGATCCCGAATTGGTCCGGCTCCGCAACGCCGCCAAGCGGCGGCTGCTGCGGCTCGACGCGATGGAGCCGGAGGACGCGGCCGGCCGCGAGGCGGTGATCCGTGAACTGCTCGGCTCGGCCGGGCGCAACCCGACGATCTGCCCGGGCTTCGCCTGCGACTACGGCGGCAACATCGCGGTCGGCGACGACTTCTTCTGCAACTTCAACTGCGTCTTCCTCGACTGCGCCCCGATCACCATCGGCCACCGGGCGCAGATCGCTCCGGCGGTGCAGATCTACACCGCCGAGCATCCCCTCGACCGGGCCCAGCGCGCCGCGTTCTGGGAATCGGCCCGTCCCGTCACCATCGGCGACGACGTCTGGATCGGCGGCGGTGCGATCCTGCTTCCCGGCATCACGGTCGGCGACGGGGCGGTGATCGGCGCAGGGGCCGTGGTGACCCGCGACGTGCCGGCGGGGGCCGTGGTGGTGGGGAATCCGGCGAAGGAGGTGAAGCAGCTCTAGGTTTTCCAGACCCCCTTTTTTCGCGCCCGCCGCATGCTGGTGAGCGCGCACGATGGTCATCGAACAGCATCATGGGCGCGAAGCACGCCTCGCGGCACAGACGTTTCAAGGTGGCGGCGATAATTACGGTATCTCGGCTTCCCTCGCCAATTAGCGATGACAAGCCGCCGCCAATTTTCGAAAACCGCCCCACCAAAAACCACCCACTGCGCTCGTCTTGCGGAACAGGTGAGGAACGTCTAGGCTGTTCGTGTTTTGTTTCTAACGATTCTGCGGGGCCCCCGGCCCGCGGGCGATCGCAGGTGCCGCATGCTGACTCGCAAGCAACTCGAACTGCTCCGGTTCATTCAGCAGAGGATGCAGGAGAGCGGCGTCCCGCCGTCGTTCGACGAGATGAAGGACGCGCTCGATCTCAAGTCCAAATCCGGTATCCATCGCCTGATCATGGCGCTGGAGGAGCGCGGCTTCCTGCGCCGTCTGCCGAACCGGGCGCGGGCGATCGAGATCCTGCGCATGCCCGACGCGCCCGCCGCGAAGCCCGCATCGGCATCCGAGCCGCGCCGCTTCACCCCGAGCGTGGTCGAGGGCGGCCTGTCCGGAAAGCCGCCCGCCCCGAAGCCGCCGATGCTCCAGGCTCATGACGGGAGCGGGCAATCGGTGATGGTGCCGGTGATGGGCCGGATCGCCGCCGGTACGCCGATCTCCGCGATCGAGAGCCAGAGCCACTCCATCTCGATGTCGCCGGACTTCCTGTCGGGCGGCGAGCACTACGCGCTCGAAGTGCGCGGCGATTCGATGGTCGAGGCGGGCATCCTCGACGGCGATCTCGTGGTGATCCACAAGCAGGATACGGCCAATAACGGCGACATCATCGTCGCGCTGATCGACGACGAGGAGGCGACCCTGAAGCGCCTGCGCCGCCGCGGCTCCTCGATCGCGCTGGAGGCGGCCAACCCGGCCTACGAGACCCGCGTGCTCGGGCCCGACCGGGTGCGCATCCAGGGCAAGCTCGTCAGCCTCGTGCGCCGCTACTGAGGGGATTCGGGTGGCGGGTCGGAAGGGTCCGCCGCGCTCGTCCCTTGCCCGGAGCCGGATTCCGGCAGGGCGGCCGGCGTCGGCAGCCCGGTGCGGGCCTCGATCTGCCACGGCTTCGATCGCCCGGCATCGCGGGCGGTGACGATCTCCGGTCCGGCCCCGCCGAGGCGGATTGCGGTGGCTCCGCGCGCCGCGAGGAAGGTGCGGTCGGCGATCACCGGCGCGGCGCAGCCCGTCGGGGCGCGCAGGCGGCTGATCAGGATGTCGGCCCGGGCGCAATCCTCGGCGAAGGCGCGGGCGTCGGTGACCAGGGCGACCGCCCGTCCGTCGATCGCCGTGAGGGTGCAGCCGAGACGGTCGCAGCGCGGTCCGGCCGACGCGCTTGCGGTCTCCGGTCGCCGCCCGTCGCCATCGGCCTTCAGCCATTGCTCCAGGACGAAGCCGGGCGGACGCCCGAGCACCGCCAGCCGGCCGTCGCGGGCGCGCACCGCCGCACCGGCCCCGTCGCGGTCGATGTAGATGTCGTAGCGGGTCGGTGCGGCGGCGAGCGCGACGCCGAGACCTGCCGGCAACAGGGCGACGAGGCGCAGCCGCGAAACCGGCAGGGTCGCCATCAAAAGAGCCGCGGTGAGCAGCGCCAGCGCACCCGGCCCGAAGGCGGGCAGGGTCACGTTCGCCTGCCCGAACCCGGCGATCCAACCCGAGATGTCGAGCATGCCGCGGACCGCCAAGCCCATCAGCCACCAGACCGGGCGATCGAGGGCGAAGGGGTAGGCCAGCATCCCCAGCACCGCCGCGGGCATCACCGCGAGCGAGACGAGCGGCAGGGTCAGCGCGTTGCCGACGAGGCCGAAGGGCTGCACGGTCTGGAAGTGGAAGGTCGCGAACGGCGCGGTGGCGACCTGCGCGACGAGGGTCGTGGCCAGCGTGCCCACCACCGCCGTGACCATCCACGAGGCGGCCCGGGCGATCCGCGCGCGGCCGGACGTGCGAAGGAGCCGCCCGTCGAGAAGCGGTGCGCAGGCGATCAGGCCGGCCACCGCGCCGAACGACATCTGGAAGCTCGGCCCCAGCAGCGCCTCCGGCTCGCGGGCGAGCGCCAGGATCGCGGCGAGGGCGAGGTTGCGCATGCTCAGCGCCGGCCGGTCGACGAGGATCGCGCCGAGCATCACCAGCGTCATGATCAGCGATCGCCCGGCGGCGACATCCCAGCCCGAGAAGACGCAGTAGGCGGTCACGCCCAGCATCGCCGCGCCGGCCGCGATCTTCTTGATCGGCCAAGCCAGCGCCAGGATCGGCACCAGGGCGAGCCCGGCCCGCACCAGCCAGAACACCACGCCGGCCGCCAGCACCATGTGCAGCCCGGAGATCGAAACGACGTGATAGATCCCCGCCGCCCGCAGGATCTCGTTGGTCTCGTCGGCGATCAGCCCGCGCTTTCCCGTCACGAGGGCCGCGGCGACGGCCCCGGCCTGCCCGCCGATCGCGTCGGTGATCCGTCGGGTGAGCGCGTTGCGCGCCCGATCGATCGCGGCGGCGAGGCGGAGCGAGAGGGGCAGCGGTTCGGACGGCGGCCGGACCTCGACCTTGCCGACCAGCGAGCCCACCGCGCCGATGCCGCGGAAGTAGGCGTCCCGGGCGAAGTCGTAACCGCCCGGCCGCACCGCCTCCGGCGGCGGCAGCAGGCGGGCTGTGGCGCGGATGGCATCGCCCGGCTGCACGGCCTGCGCCGCCCGGTAGGAGACCCGGACCCGGCGCGGACGGCGCGCCCCATCGAGATCGCCGAAGCGCTCGACGCGCACGATCAGGCGGGCGCCGCCCTCCCGCTCGTCGAGCCCCTCCACCAAGCCGACGAGCGGCGCGATCGTGACCCGCTCCAGCACCGGCCCCGCCACCGACGCCACGCGCCAGACCCCGGCGGCGAAGCCGAGGAAGACGGCCGTGAGGCCGAGCGCCAGGGCGAGCGCCACGGGGCGCGTCCGAAGAAACGGGGTCACGGCGAGGCTCAGAGCCGCCGCGACCAGGGGCGCGGCGAGGGCCGGCTCGCCGTCGGTCGCCGTGAAGAAGACGAGGATGCCGGCCCCGAACGCCACGGTGAGCCAGGGAAACAGCCGCCGCCGCTCGGCCTCGCGGGACAGGCCGGCGCGCAGGCCGCCGAGCACGATCGGCCCGAGCCGCGACGGTGCCGGGAGACGGCCGGCGCGGAGGGCCGGAACGGCCCCGCGCGCCACCCTGCCGCCGCCCTCCGTCATCGCCCCTATGGCCCTCGCCGTCGCGATGCCCGCGCGGCGGGCCATCGTGACGGATTCTTAACGCATCCGCTCCCGCGTGCTACACGCCCGCCGAGACCGGCCGCGGCCGCCCTCGCGCCGTCCCGCACTTTTTCAAAAGAAGCCTCCCCAGAGCCCGATGTCGTCACCGGTCGTCACGCGCTTCGCGCCCTCGCCCACGGGCTTCCTGCATATCGGGGGGGCACGCACGGCGTTGTTCAACTGGCTCTACGCCCGCCGCTTCGGCGGCCGGATGCTGCTGCGCATCGAGGACACCGACCGCGAGCGCTCGACGCAAGGCGCCATCGACGCGATCCTCGACGGGATGCGCTGGCTCGGCCTCGATTGGGACGGGGAGGTGATCTACCAGTTCGCCCGCGCCGAGCGGCACCGGGCGGTGGCCGAGAGCCTGCTCGCGTCGGGCAACGCCTACCGCTGCTACGCCAGCGCCGAGGAGCTGGCGCAGATGCGCGAGAGAGCCCGCGCCGAGGGCCGCGCCCCGCGCTACGACGGCCGCTGGCGCGACCGCGACCCGTCGCAGGCGCCGGCGGGCGTCAAGCCGGCGATCCGCCTGCGCGCCCCGACCGAGGGCGAGACCGTGGTCGAGGACGCGGTGCAGGGTCGCGTCACCTGGGCCAACCGCGACCTCGACGACCTCGTGCTGCTGCGCTCCGACGGCACGCCGACCTACATGCTCGCCGTCGTGGTGGACGACCACGACATGGGCGTGACGCAGGTGATCCGCGGCGACGACCATCTCACCAACGCCGCCCGCCAGAGCCAGATCTACCGGGCGCTGGACTGGGACGTGCCGGCCATGGCGCACATCCCGCTCATCCACGGGGCGGACGGCGCCAAGCTGTCGAAGCGCCACGGCGCCCTCGGGGTCGAGGAGTACCGCGACCGCGGCTACCTGCCGGCCGCTTTGCGCAACTACCTCGTGCGCCTCGGCTGGAGCCACGGCGATCAGGAGGTGTTCTCGGCCGAGGAGATGGTCGCGGCCTTCGACCTGAAGGCGATCGGCCGCTCGGCGGCGCGGTTCGATTTCACCAAGCTGGAGAGCCTCAACGGGCTCTACATCCGCGGCAGCGCCGATTCGGTGCTGGTGGACGCGATCGAGCGGATCCTGCCGGCCCGCGGCCCCGAGCGCGGCTTGCCGACCGCGCTGACGCCGGCCCTGCGGGACAAGCTCATGGCGGCGATGCCCGGCCTGAAGGAGCGCGCCAAGACCCTCGTCGAACTCCTCGACAGCGCCTACTACCTCTACGCCCCGCGTCCCCTGGCTCTCGACGTCAAGGCCGAGAGCCTGCTCGCGGGCGAGGCGCCCCAGCGGCTGCGCGCCCTTCTGTCGGCGCTGGAGGCCCTGCCGGCGTGGAGCGCGGCGGCGACGGAGGCCGCCGTGCGCGGTTTCGCCGAGAGCGAGGGCGTGAAGCTCGGTCAGGTCGCCCAGCCGCTCCGGGCGGCGCTGACCGGCCGCGCCACCTCGCCGCCGGTCTTCGACGTGATGGCGGTGCTCGGCCGCGACGAGGCGCTGGCGCGGCTGCGGGATCGGATCCCGGCCTGACGCGCATGGGGCCGCGCATGGGGCGAAAAGCCCTTCCTCCCGAAACGGGTCTCGAAAGGCGTTCGTGACGGCGCGCCGCGCTCCGTCGGAGCGCGACCCATCGGCGCATCACGGCGGACAGGGAGGGGAGAACTTCGTCCTGTATCCGGTGGAGCGGATGGCGTTCCCGTCGTCGGTGCGGCAGCCGTCGACGGCCGATCTTCGTTGTGATCGGATGAATCATCGGACGCACTGCCTTGCGGGCTCGATCGCGATCGCGTCATGATACGCTTTGCCCAATAACACACGCCCATGCGCCGATGCGGTCGGAGCGTCGCTGTTTGCGGAGAACGAGGGAGACCTTAATCCCTCACGGAGGGTGACAGATTCGGCCCGGTCCTCGCATCTGCGAAGGAACCGGGAGCGGCCGCCCGTTGCTGGGCGCCGAGCGATCCGCTAACCCGGTGCATCCAGTGGGCGGGCGCAGCGCTCTGCTGCGGCGCCACAACGGAGCGGAAGGCGGGTTCTTCCGCTCCCGTGCTGTTCCCGTCGCGAGAAAGGGTCCGCGATCCCATGAGCGCTTCCGCCAGCACCATCATCGTGGGCGACAACCACGTCGAACTGCCCATCAAGACCGGAACGATCGGCCCCGACGTGGTCGATATCGGCAAGCTCTACGCGAAGACCGGCAAGTTCACCTTCGATCCCGGCTTCACCTCGACCGCCTCCTGCGAGTCGAAGATCACCTACATCGACGGCGACGAGGGCGTGCTGCTCTATCGCGGCTACCCGATCGAGCAGCTCGCCGAGCAGGGCGACTTCCTCGAAACCGCCTACCTGATGCTGTTCGGCGAGTTGCCGTCCTCCGCGCAGAAGGCGGATTTCGACTACCGGGTCACGCGCCACACCATGGTGCACGACCAGATGAACCGCTTCTTCCAGGGATTCCGCCGCGACGCCCACCCGATGGCGGTGATGGTGGCCTGCGTCGGCGCGCTCTCGGCCTTCTACCACGATTCGACCGACATCTCGGACGAGCAGCAGCGGATGATCGCGTCTCTCCGCATGATCGCGAAGATGCCGACGCTGGCGGCGATGGCCTACAAATACACGATCGGGCAGCCGTTCGTGTATCCGAAGAACGATCTCGATTACACCTCGAACTTCCTGCGGATGTGTTTCGCGGTGCCGTGCGAGGAATATGTCGTCAACCCGATCTACGCCCGCGCGCTCGACAAGATCTTCATCCTGCACGCCGACCACGAGCAGAACGCCTCGACCTCGACCGTGCGGCTCGCCGGCTCCTCGGGCGCCAACCCCTTCGCCTGCATCGCCGCCGGCATCGCCTGCCTGTGGGGGCCGGCCCATGGCGGCGCCAACGAGGCGGCGCTGAAGATGCTGATGGAGATCGGCCAACCCGAGAACGTGCAGAAATACGTCGCCAAGGCGAAGGACAAGAACGATCCCTTCCGCCTGATGGGCTTCGGCCACCGGGTCTACAAGAACTACGACCCGCGCGCGCGCATCATGCAGAAGACCACCCACGAGGTGCTGAACGAGCTCGGGCTGAAGGACGACCTCTTGGAGGTCGCGGTGCAGCTCGAGAAGATCGCCCTCGAAGACGAGTACTTCATCGAGAAGAAGCTCTACCCGAACATCGATTTCTACTCGGGCATCACGCTCAAGGCGCTCGGCTTCCCGACCTCGATGTTCACGGTGCTGTTCGCGCTCGCCCGCACCGTCGGCTGGATCGCCCAGTGGGCCGAGATGATCGAGGACCCGTCCCAGAAGATCGGCCGCCCGCGCCAGCTCTATGTCGGCCCGGACCGGCGCGACTACGTGCCGATCGGCCAGCGGAGCTGATCGACGCGAAGGGATGGGGGCGCTCGGGCGCCCCCTTTTTGTTCGGGCGATCGCCGTTCTATCGATCCCAGCGGCGATAGACGTTGTCGTGAGGTCCGAGATCGACGGCAGCGTAGAGATCGTCACCATCCTTCCGCAGGATGATCCGGTCCCCTCTCGTCGGATTGATGATGAAGTAGCCGACCCGGCCGGCTAAAGGACGGAAGCGTAGGCTCGGCAAGCCGGGCTCCTCGGTGAACTTGAGGAGGGCACGACCGGCAGCCTTTCAGCGATCCGGCGGCAGACTTTTAGACTTTTGAGGCCCGCCTCGAAACCGGCTTCAATGGTCAGGCGCACCTTCACGCAGCACCGAGGCCGGCAAGATATCGGGCGAGGCTATCCGACGTCTCGAACGTCGGGCCGCCGCGCGTCGATGAATCGATTTCGGCCCGCACCGCTCGCAGGAACAGGGCGTAGTCGAGAAGCGCGTCGACAATCCGCTTCTCCGTCGCCACGATCCGACCGCCGAACGCGCGATGCGCGGCTGCAAGGGAAGGGTCCGTCTGGAAGACCGGCTTCACCTCGCGGGCGATGCGCTTCTGCAATCGAGCGCCGTGCTTCGCCCGCATCTCCGCGACCGTTTCGAAATCGTCGATCGTTGCTGAGAGGGTGCGAAGATCGGCGGGAGACGCGCTCTCGATCGTTGCATGTTCGACCGAGCGGTGCGCCCGTTCCATGGTGGCAATCCAAGCATCGGCCGCCGCGTCGAAACCGTCCGCCAACCGGCGCCCGATCCGTGCGGCCTGCTCGGTGGCGGCACTGCGCAGAACCTGCTCCTCCACCAGCACGGGCCGCTCGGGAGGAAAGGGGATATGGAGCGATTCGAGAACGACAGGATCGAGCATGCCTGATCCTACAGCATCGGCCTCGCCCGAGAAGCGATGTCTTCTCGCCACCGGGGATAAAGAGTCCAACGCCTCAAGCCGGGCGTTCCTCGCTCGAAGTCATACCGTTTCCGCTTGATCGCTTCGGGTTTGGCCCCCCTCCGTCCTCGCGAGCGGCCGCGAAGCGATCCAGGGCGCCACAGGTCCGGAAAGGGCGCGCCCTGGATCGCCACGGCTTCGCCTCGCGATGACGCAGGACAGGCCGAAGTCATCAACCGGATGGCGTATCAGACCCCGAGATCGCGCTTCAGCCGGACCACCACGCGGTCCAGCGCACCGAGGAAGGCCGAGCGGTCCTTCGGCGAGAACGGCTTGGGGCCGCCGGTGATCGCGCCGGCCTCCCGTAATTCCTGCATCAGGTTGCGGGTGGCGAGGGCGAGGCCGACGGACGATTCCGTGAAGGGCTTGCCGTTCGGGGCGAGCGCGACCGCTCCGGCCTTCACGCAGCGGCTCGCCAGCGGCACGTCCGCCGTGACGACGATGGCGCCACGGCTCGCCCGCTCGGCGATCCAGTCGTCGGCCGCATCGAATGCGTCACCGACGATGACCCGTTCGATCCAGGGTTCGCGCGGCAAATTCAAAAAACCGTTCGAGACGACGGTGACGTGGAGGCCGTAGCGGGCGGCCACGCGGTAGACCTCGTCCTTCACCGGGCAGGCGTCGGCATCGACGTAGATCGCGATGGGTTGCCGGGGCGCTTCCTCGCTCATGCCGCCCGCCGCGCCTCCAGCACGATCCGCGCGGCGGCTCGGCTCGGCTCCTCGTCGCCGGAAAGCCGCATCCGGCCGTCGATGCGGGCCAGTGCTTCGAGCTGCGTCCGCCGGGCGGGCCCACCGGCGAGAAGCGGTTCCAGCGTCTCGGCCAGCCGCTCCGGCGTGCACTCGGCCTGCACGAATTCCGGCATCGCGTTCTCGGACAGGATCAGGTTCGGCAGCACGATCGTCGGCACCTGGATCAGGCGCCGGGCGATGACCTCCTCGACCCGCGAGACCTTGTAGGCCACCACCATCGGCACGCCGGCGAGCGCCAGTTCGAGCGTCACGGTGCCCGAGGCCGCGAGGGCGGCGCGCGCCCGGCGGAAGGTGGCGTGCTTGGCCGCCTCGCCGTGGACGATGCGCGGCGGCCGCTCCCAGGCGGCGGCGAGGCGCTCGATCAGGGCGCGGTGGCGGCTCACCGCCGGCAGCTCGATCTCGAACGGCCCGACCCGCCGGACGAGATCCGTGACCGTCCGGCCGAAGACCGGCATCAGCCGCTCGATCTCCGAGCGGCGCGAACCGGGCAGGACGGCGAGGGTCGGCGGTCGGCCCTCGCGGACCGCCGCTTCCCCGGGGGAGGGGCGCAGCTCGGCCAGCCGCTCGATCAGGGGATGGCCGACATAGGTGCAGGCCGGGCCGCCGAGGCGGCGATGCGCCTCCGGCTCGAAGGGGAGGAGGGCGAGCACGTGGTCGATGAAGGGCACCATGCCCTTGGCCCGCCAGGGCCGCCAGGCCCAGACGCTCGGCGAGACGTAATCGACGATGGGCAGATCCGGCAGGCGCTTGCGCACGCGGGTCGCCACGGCGTGGGTGAAGCCGGGGCTGTCGATGATGACGAGCACGTCGGGGCTGCCCGCGACGACATCCTCCACCGTCTCGCGGATGCGCCGCAGCAGCGTGCGGGCCCGGGCGAGCACAGGGAGGTAGCCCATCACCGCCACGTCGTCGATGGGAAAGAGCGAACGGAAGCCTTCCGCCTCCATCGCCTCGCCACCGACGCCGCCGAGCGTCGGCGGCTCGGGCGAGAGCGCCCGCAGGGCCCGGATCAGCTTGGCCCCGAGCTGATCGCCGGAATCCTCGCCCGCGACGAGCCAGATCCGCCGGTGCGTCACGGAGAGACCTCCACGCCGAGCAGGAACAAGCCCGCCGCATCCGCCGCCGCGACCGTCTCGGGCCCGTCGATCACCAGGGTATGGCCGGCGCCGATGGCGATGCCGGCGCAGCCGGCCCGCGCGGCGCGGAGCACGGTGCGCGGGCCGATCGCCGGCAGATCGATGCGCAGATCCTGGCCGAGCTTGGGCAGCTTCACCAGCACGGTGCCCTTGGCCGGCCGGCCGCGGCCGAGGGGCTTGCGGTTGAGCGCGCGGGCGCGGGCGAGCATCCGGTCGGTGCCCTCCGGCCCCTCGACGGCGATGACGCGCTCGGCCGCCACGACGGCGGCCTGCCCCACGTCGAACGGGCTCAACGCGCCGAGCATGGCGCGCCCGGTGGCGATCGACAGGGCGGCGTCGGCATCCGGCTCGAAGCGGCCGAGGCGGCCGGGCCGGCCGAGCAGGTCGGGCGCCACCTCGTGGACGCCGAGAACCCGGTGTCCGTTCTCCTCCAGCAGCGTCAGCACCGCACGCAGGAGCCGGTCGTCGCCGCCGGCGAGGCTCCTGAGGATCCCGCGGTTGCGCACGGCATGGGCCGCGTTGAGGAGAGCCGCCGGGCTCGGACGGGCGACGCCGCCGGCCGGCACCACGGCGGCGGGCGCCCAGCCCTCGAGGATGCGCAGGGCGCTCTGGATGTCGAGGAGATCGACCACGGCATCGGCCCGGCGCCGCATCGCCCGCTCGGTGAAGCCGCGCACGGCCAGCACCCGGAAGGGCCGGTGCGCCCGGTCGAGCGAGGCGGCCACCAGTTCCGGCAGGCGTCCCGCGCCGGCCACCAGGGCGAGGGGCCGGGCGGGATCGGTCACCGCCGGTCGCCTCAGGCCGCCGCGGCGACGGCGCGGGGCGTGCAGATCGAGCGCTTGCCGCCCTCGCGGATGAAGGCGAGGATCTCGCGGATCGCCGGATGGGTGTCGAACTCGGCCGCGACGTCCTCGACCCGCTCCATCAGCGTGCCCTCCTGGGCGAAGAGCAGCCGATAGGCCCGGCGGAGTGCATGGATGTCCTCGCGCGAAAAACCGCGGCGCTGCAGGCCGATGATGTTGAGCCCCGAGAGGTAGGCGCGGTTGCCGAGCACCATGCCGTAGGGGATGCAGTCGTTCTCCAGACCCGACAGGCCGCCGACGAAGGCGTGCTCGCCGACGCGGGCGAACTGGATCACCGCCGCGCCGCCGCCGAGGATGGCGTAGTTGCCGACCGTGCAATGGCCGGCGAGCATGACGTTGTTGGAGAAGATGACGTGATGGCCGACGCGGCAATCGTGGCCGACATGGCTGTTGGCGAGGAAGGCGCAGCCGTCGCCCACCACCGTCTCCAGGCCGCCGCCCTCGGTGCCCGGATTCATGGTGACGCCCTCGCGGATCAGGCAATCGGCGCCGATCGCCAGCGTCGAGGGCTCGCCGCGGTACTTCAGGTCCTGCGGCGGATGGCCGATCGAGGCGAAGGGGTAGATCCTGGTGCGCGCGCCCACCGTGGTGCGGCCGGCGACCACGACGTGGCTGACGAGTTCGCAGCCGTCGCCGAGCACGACCTCCGGCCCGACATGGCAGAACGGACCGATCCGCACGCCGTCCCCGAGCCGGGCGCCGTCCTCGACGACGCTGCTCGGGTGAATGCCGTCCCGCACCGCGCTCACTCCGTCACCAGCATGGCGCCGATCTCGGCCTGGGCCACCAGCGCGCCCTCGACCCGGGCCTCGCCGCGGAACCACCACATCGTCTTGCGCTGGTTCATCTTCTGCATGTGGAAGCGGACCTGATCGCCGGGCACGACGGGCTTGCGGAACTTGCACTTGTCGATGGTCATGAAGAAGACCTGCTTGGTCCTCAACTCGTCGCTCATGATGTGGCGGCAGCAGATCGCGCCCGCCGTCTGGGCCATGCCCTCGATCAGCAGCACGCCGGGGAAGACCGGAAGGCCGGGGAAGTGTCCTGTGAATTGCGGCTCGTTGGCGGTGACGTTCTTGATGCCGATGCAGCTCTCGTCCCGGTCGATCTCGATGATGCGGTCGATCATCAGGAAGGGGTAGCGGTGGGGCAGCAGTTCCAGCACCTTCTGGATGTCGGCCGAACCCAACTCCCGCGTCTCGCTCATCGGTTCCAACGCTCCCCGCCCATGCTTGCCCGGCGGCATCCGCCGCACGATCCCGTGCCCCTTGCCGGTGACCTTTATCCGGTGAAGGCCGCCCTCTTCGGCAGAAAATCGGGCGGATGCAAGACTTTTGCGCCGCAGGGGGGGCTCAACCGCCGAGCGTCTCCTCGACGAGGCGCGGGTTCTTTTCCAGGAGCGCAAGGAGCACGCGGGCAGGCCCCTCCGGCCGACGGCGACGCTGTTCCCAGTTCCGCAAGGTGCCGACGGCCACGCCGATACGGCGGGCAAAGGCGTCCTGCGAGAGGGCGGAAGCCTTTCGCACCGCGGCCACATCAATGTCGTGGGGAACGTGAACCCGCAATCCGGGAACAGCCTCGCCGCGGGCGTGGGCGGCCGCCTGCTCAAGGCTGCGCGTCAGTTTTTGGAACCTCGCCTCATCCATGGCTTCATCCTCAAAACAGCGTCTCGACCAACCGCGCCAGCGCTCGAGCCTGTGCCGGTGTCGGATTGGCTTGATCGCTCTTCGCGTAGGCCGGAAGTAGGTACACGTCGCGCGCACCCACGAAACACGTGATCACCCGTGCTCCCCCACGCTTGCCACGACCGGCCAAAGGCACCCGCACCTTGCGCAGTCCGCCCGTGCCGGGGATCACGTCACCGGCGAATGGCTCGGCGGCGAGGAAGTCCACAACCGCCGCCCGCTCCGGCTCGGTCATCAGGCGCTCCGCCGACCGAAGATGAATTTCGGTCTCAGAGCCTGTTTGACTGCAGTGATCCCATCTCGCCCCTCATCCTGAGGTGCCGCGTGAGCGGCCTCGAAGGGTGCTCCAGATCCCGCGCGATTCCTGGAGCCCCCTTCGAGGCCTCCGCTGCGCTCCGGCACCTCAGGATGAGGGTGGGGATGGGAGTAGGATCTTCCTCTCGCCTTGCCGTTGCCTGACGAAGACACGGTGGCCGGTCAAACAGGCTCTCAATGACGGTATGGAGCGGGTCAGCCATCAAGCCAAATGAGCTGTCCGCGGTCCTACGTCAATGGCGCAGTCGCCAACAACCTTGCAGGCTCGATACAATCTTGACGGTTGGTGCTTCCGCCTCACACGATCCGCCGGTCCAGCCGGATGATGCGGCAGGGATCGCCCGCC
This sequence comes from Methylorubrum populi, assembly GCA_036946625.1. Lineage (NCBI taxonomy): Bacteria > Pseudomonadati > Pseudomonadota > Alphaproteobacteria > Hyphomicrobiales > Methylobacteriaceae > Methylorubrum > Methylorubrum populi. The sequence continues at coordinate 2,342,521 of JAQIIU010000003.1, read as the reverse complement.
CTGGCCGGGGCCGCGTGCGGCGGGCGGATCAGCAGGGCCTCGCTGGTGCCGAGCACCGAGAGCATCGAGGAATCCTGGCGGGTCTCGGGATGGGCGACCGGCACCCGGTCCGATGCCGTTTCGAGACGGGCGCGCAGATAGTCCTGGCGTGCGTCGTTCTCCGGCATGTCGCACCCCAGGATCGCCGGTTCGCCGCGATCCGCATCCGCGTGGGGATCGCCGAGGAGCGCCCGGATCGCCGGCACCACGAAGAGCAGGCCGCAGACGATCGAGGAGACCGGATTGCCCGGCAGCCCGATCACCGTCATGGCCCCGAGCCGCCCGTGCATCAGCGGCTTGCCGGGGCGGAGCGCCACCCGCCAGAAGCCGAGTTCCATCCCTTCCGCGCCGAGCGCCGCCTGGACGAGGTCGTGATCGCCCACCGAGGCGCCGCCGAGCGTGACGAGGAGGTCGACGCCCGCCGCGCGGGCCCGACCGATCGCGTCGCGCAGGGCGCCGAGGTCGTCGCGGACGATGCCGAGATCGATGGGCTCCGCGCCCGCTTCCAGGCTCAGCGCGGCGAGCGCGAGGCCGTTCGAGGCGACGATCTGGTCCCACCGCGCCGTCTCGCCCGGCCGCACCAGCTCGTCGCCCGTCGCGAGCACGGCGACGCGGGGCTTGCGCCGCACCGGCAGCACGGCGTGGCCGGCGCTGGCCGCCAGAGCGAGGCGGCGCGCATCGAGGGTGGCGCCGGCCCTCAGCAGCGTCTCGCCCTCGCGGAAATCGAGGCCGGCCCGGCGCAGGAAGCGACCCGCCGCGACGGGTTCGCGGGCAGTGACCGTAGCGCCCCCGGCCTCGGCGTTCTCCTGGATCAGGATCGCGTCGGCGCCCTCGGGGACCGGCGCGCCGGTGAAGATCCGCACCGCCTCGCCGGGCCCGACCCTTCCGGGAAAGCCGTGCCCGGCGGCGCTGGTGCCGATCAGGCGCAGGCGCGCCGGAACGGTCGCCACGTCGGCGGCGCGCACGGCGTAGCCGTCCATGGCCGAGGCGGGGAAGGGGGGTTGCGTGCGCGTCGCCGAGAGGCCGGCGGCGAGGGTGCGGCCGGCGGCCCGGGCGATCGGCACGTCCTCGGCCTCGACCGGACCGGGAATCGCGGCGAGGATTTTTTCGAGCGCTTCGGCGACCGGCAGCAGGCTCATGATCCGGCGTTCCACGCGCCGGACTTGCCGCCCTCCTTCGACAGGAGGCGGATGCCCTCGATGCGCATGCCGCGGTCGGCGGCCTTCACCATGTCGTAGACCGTCAGGCAGGCGACCGAGACGGCGGTCAGCGCCTCCATCTCGACCCCGGTCTGGCCCTGCACCTTCACCTCCGCGGTGAGCCGCAGGCCCGGCAGGGCGGCGTCGGGCTCGCAGGTGAGCCGCACCTTGGTCAGCAGCAGCGGGTGGCAGAGCGGGATCAGCTCGTGCGTGCGCTTGGCGGCCATGATGCCGGCGAGCCGCGCGGTGCCGATCACGTCGCCTTTCTTGGCGTCGCCCTCGCGGATCAGCGCCAGCGTCTCGGGGCGCATCACCACCACGCCCTCGGCCACCGCCGTGCGCGCGGTCGCGGCCTTGTCGGAGACATCGACCATGTTGGCCGCGCCGGTCCGGTCGATATGGGTGAGGCCGGCGCCGCTCACCGGCCGGCATCCCCGAACAGCAGCGCCCGCGTCGCCGCGGTCACGTCCGCCTGCCGCATCAGGCTCTCGCCGACGAGGATGGTGTCGAGCCCGTCCCGCTTCAGCCGCAGCACGTCGGCGTGGCTGCCGATGCCGCTCTCGGCCACCGCGATCCGGTCGGCGGGAATGCCGGGCTTGAGGGTGATCGCCGTCTCGAACGAGACCTCGAAGGTCTTGAGGTTGCGGTTGTTGACGCCCACCAGCCGCGTCCCCAGCGGCAGGGCCCGCTCCAGTTCCTGCGCGTCGTGGACCTCCACCAGCACGTCCATTCCGAGATCGTGCGCGGTCTCGGTGATGGCGGCGGCCTCCGCGTCGTCGAGGCAGGCCATGATGACGAGGACGCCATCGGCGCCCCAGGCGCGGGCCTCGTAGACCTGATAGGGCTCGAACAGGAAATCCTTTCGCAGCACCGGCAGGTCGCAGGCGGCGCGGGCCTCGGTCAGGTATTCCGGCGCGCCCTGGAAGGAGGGGGTGTCGGTGAGCACCGAGAGGCAGGTGGCGCCGCCCTTGGCGTAGGCCCTGGCCAGGGCCTTCGGATCGAAGTCGGCACGGATCAGCCCCTTGGAGGGGGAGGCCTTCTTGATCTCGGCGATCAGCGCCGGGCGCCCCTCGGCGATGTGGGCGGCGATGGCGTCGGCGAAACCGCGGGGCGGCTCGGCCTTGGCCACCTGCTTCTCCAGCCTGGCCAGCGGCACCCGCAGCTTCGCCTCGGCGATCTCGCGGCGCTTGTAGGCCTCGATCCGCGCCAGCACGCTCGCCCGCTCCGGGGCGGGCCCGGCGGTCACGTCGGCCACGATGTCGTCCATCGGTTCGTCCCCGGAGCATCGTCCCGGAAGGCGGTTGCCGGCTTTCGGGAAAGGGCGATGCGAAAACAAGGTTCGAGGCCGTCTATCACGCATTCGATACGGCGACGAGACGCGCCAGCGTCGCCCGCGCCGCACCGGAATCGATCGCGGCCTGCGCCCGCGCCACGCCCTCGGCGGGCGAGCCGGCGGCACCCGCCACCACGAGGCCGGCGCCGGCGTTCAGCACGGCGATGTCGCGGTAGGCGGTGCGGGCGCCCTCCAGCACGGCGCCGAGCGCGGCGGCGTTGTGCCCGGGGTCGCCGCCGCGCAGATCGTCGAGGGTCGCGAGCGGCAGGCCGACCTCGCGCGGGTCGAGGGTGAAGTGCGAGAGCGCGCCGTCTTCGAGCGCGACCACCGCGGTGGGGCCGGTGGTGGTGATCTCGTCGAGCCCGTCCGAACCGTGCACGGTCCAGACCCGGCGGCTGCCGAGCGTCGCGAGAACCCGCGTCAGCGGCTCGGCCCAGGCGGGACGCGAGACGCCGAAGACCTGCGCCGTGACGCCCGCCGGGTTCGAGAGCGGCCCGAGCATGTTGAAGATGGTGCGGAACGGCAGTTCGCTGCGCACCGGCGCGACGTGGCGCATGGCGCCGTGATGCGTCTGCGCGAACATGAAGCACAGCCCCGCTTCCGACAGGCAGCGGGCGAGGGCATCGGGTTGAAGGCCGATCTTCACGCCGAGCGCCACGAGCACGTCGGCCGCGCCGGAGCGGGAGGTGGCGGCCCGGTTGCCGTGCTTGGCCACCGGCACGCCGCAGGCGGCGGTGAGGATCGCGGCCAGCGTCGAGACGTTGTAGCTGCCCGAGTGGTCGCCGCCGGTGCCGACGATGTCGATGGCGCCTTCGGGCGCCGCGACGGGGAGCATCCGCGCCCGCATCGCCGAGACCGCGCCGACGATCTCGTCCTCGCTCTCGCCGCGCACCGAGAGAGCGGTGAGGAAGGCGCCGGCCTGGATCGGCGTGACCTCGCCCGAGAGCAGGTCGTCGAAGGCGGCACGGGCCTGCTCGCGGCTCAGCGCGGTGCCGGCCGCGACGGTGGCGAGATGGGTCTTGAAGGACTCCATGGGTCCGGGATCATCCGCTGGAAGCCCTCTCCCCTGAAGCGGGAGAGGGTGGCCCCGAAGGGGGGCGGGCGAGGGGAGCGACGTGTCCGGACGATGCGGAGCCGGCCCCTCTCCCGCCTCGCTTGCGTGAGGCACCCCTCCACCGCGAAAGGGGGAGGGAATAGGGTGTGACCCGTCAATGCACGCCGGGACGGCCCTTGTCACGCCCGGGCCGCCGACTCCTTGCGCCAGGCGGCGGCGATGTCGAGGAAGTTGCGCAGGATCTGCGTGCCGTGGTTCGAGAGGATGCTCTCGGGATGGAACTGAACGCCGTGGACCGGCAACGCGCGGTGCTGCAACCCCATGATGAGACCGTCGGCCTCCGCCGTCACTGCGAGATCCTTCGGGCAACTCGCGCGGTCCACCACCAGCGAGTGGTAGCGGGTGGCGGCAAAGCCCTCGTTGATGCCGCGGAACACGCCCCTGGCCTCGTGGCGGATGGTGGAGACCTTGCCGTGCATGGGGGAGGGGGCGCGCACCACGTCGCCGCCATAGGCCTGCCCGATGGCCTGGAGCCCGAGGCACACGCCGAAGATCGGGATCTCGGTGCCCAGTTCCCGCACCACGTCGAGGCAGATGCCGGCCTCGTTCGGGGTGCAGGGCCCCGGCGAGAGCACGAGCGCATGGGGCGCGCGCTCGCGAATGCCGGCGACGTCGATCGCGTCGTTGCGCACCACGTCGATCCGTTCGCAGAGCGGGCCGATCAGGTGGACGAGATTCCAGGTGAAGGAATCGTAGTTGTCGATGACGAGGACGTTGGACATCGAACTCAGCCGTGCACTTTCAGTCCCGTCCACACCCTCATCCTGAGGTGCCGCGTGGGCGGCCTCGAAGGATCGTCCAGGGATCGCGCGGGATCTGGAAAATCCTTCGAGGCCGACGCTGCGCGCCGGCACCTCAGGATGAGGATATGGCTTGGATGAACCGATCCGAAGGGGTGGCGAGCGCTGGGCGGCAAGTCAAGGCGCTCCTTGTGCGCCCTATTGCCCGCGCTTGGCCCGGCTCGCGAACTGCACCGCATCCTCCGCCGCGCGAAACAGGGCACGCGCCTTGTTCACGCATTCCTGCTGCTCGGAATACGGGTCGGAATCGTGGACGATGCCGGCGCCCGCCTGCACGTGCATGCGGCCGTCCTTCACGATGGCCGTGCGCAGGACGATGCAGGTGTCCATCTCGCCGCGCGCGCCGAAATAGCCGATGCAGCCGCCGTAGGGCCCGCGCTTCTCGCGCTCCAACTCGTCGATGATCTCCATCGCCCGCACCTTCGGCGCGCCCGAGACGGTGCCGGCGGGAAACCCCGCCGCCAGCGCCGAGAGCGCGTCGTGGCCCGGATCGAGATCGCCCTCGACGTTCGAGACGATGTGCATGACCTGGGAGTAGTATTCCAGGAAGAACGAGTCGGTGACGGCGACGCTGCCGATCTTCGAGACGCGGCCGACGTCGTTGCGGCCGAGGTCCAAGAGCATCAGGTGCTCGGAGCGCTCCTTGGGATCGGCCAGGAGTTCGTCGGCCAGTGCCCGGTCCTCGGCGGGCGTGGCGCCGCGGCGGCGGGTGCCGGCGATCGGGCGGATCGTCACCTTGCCCTCGCGCACCCGCACGAGGATCTCGGGGCTGGAACAGACCACCTGAAACGCCTCGAAATCGAGGTAGCAGAGGAACGGCGCCGGGTTGGTGCGGCGAAGGCTGCGGTAGAGCGCGAGGGCCGGCAGGGTGAAGGGCGCCTCGAAGCGCTGGGAGAGCACCACCTGGAAGATGTCGCCCGCGACGATGTACTCCTTCGCCTTGGCGACCATCGCCAGGAACGCGTCCGGCTCGGTGTTCGAGACCGGGGAGGGCAGGGGAAGGCTCGAGACATCCGCCCGCGCCTCGATCGGCAGCGGGCCTTCGAGGGCTTCCGCCACCCGGTCGAGGCGCGCCTGGGCGGCTTCGAGCGCGGCCCGCGCGCTCACGCCCTCGGCGGGGCGCACGGGGGTGACGACCGTGAGGGCGTCGGCCACCGCATCGAACACCACCATCACCCGCGGGCGCATCAGGATCGCGTCCGGCACCCCGAGCGGGTCGGGATTGGGCTCGGGCAGCCGCTCCATGGCGCGGACCATGTCGTAGCCGAGATAGCCGAACAGGCCCGCCGCCATCGGCGGCAGCGCCGCGCCCTGCGCATCGTCGCCCACCGCGCTCTCGGCGATCAGCGCCCGCAGCGAGGCCAGGGGCGGGCGGTCGTCGGGCACGAAATCCGTGAGCGCCGCGTCGCGGGCGGTCTGCGCCTGCCCGTCGCGGCAGCGCCAGATCAGGTCGGGGTCGAGCCCGATCATCGAGTAGCGCCCGCGCACCGCGCCGCCCTCGACCGATTCGAGCAGGAAGCCGGGGCCGGCATGGCCGGCCTTCAGCTTCAGGAAGGCGGCGACCGGGGTTTCGAGATCGGCCACCAGGGTCAGGCCGAGCAGGCTCGCCCGTCCGGCCTCGTAGGCGCGCGCCGCCGCCTCGTGCGCAGGCTCGATCATGGCCTCGATCATGTCCTCGGTCATGGCAGGCCTCAGTACTCGCCGCCGAGCGCGCGCCGCAGGGCGGTCTGGTCGACGTTGACGCCCGCGCTCTTCCGCACCTCGGCGATGAACTCGGCCAGCACGTCGTCGGCGAGCGCCGTGCGCAGCGAACCCGCCAGTCGATGGTCGCTCGGCGTACCGGGCACGAAGGCCGGCATGGCGGCGGCGGTGACCTTGAACACCGTGCGGCCCCCGCCGGAGGATGCGGACGCCGCCTTGCCGACCGGCGTGGCGAAGATGCGCTCGACGACCTCGTTGGAGAGGTCGTCCCTGGTCTGGTTGCGGGCGATCCCGGTGACCGCCTTCAGCGGCAGGCCGGCCTCCTGCGCCACGGTCTCGACGGCCTCGCCCTTGTCCAGGCGCTCGGTCAGCGCCTTGGACTTGGCCACGAGGCGCTTCTCGACCTCGGCCTTCGTCCAGCCCTTCACCGCCTCGTCGCGGACTTCCGCCAGCGGCTTCTCGTGCGAGGGATCGATCTTGACGACATCGTACCAGATCGCGCCGCCGGTCTTGGTGCGCAGCACCTCGGTGTCGTTGCCGACATCGGCGCGGAAGGCGGCCGGCAGCGTCGTCTCCTTGTCCGGAATGCCCTCGACCGGCTTGCCGGACGGGTCGTTGCCCTGCGCGTCCACCGCCGGGATGCCGAGGAGGGTCAGGCCCTGGTCCCTGGCGATCTCGGCCAGCGGCTTGGCGGCGGCGCGGGCATCCTCGATGGCGTCCTGCACCTTGTCCAACCCGCCGTCGCGCACGCGGCGCAGCGCGATCTCCTTGCGGATCTCGTCCTTGACCTCGTCGAACGGCTTGACCGTGCCCGGCTCGGCCGCGGTCACGCGCAGCAGCACGGTGCCGAAGCGGCCCTTCACCGGCTCGCTCACCTTGCCCGGCTCCAGGGCGAAGGCGGCGTTGCCCACCGCCGGGTCGAACAGTTCGGCCTTCGTCAGCGTGCCGAGGTCGAGTTCCTTCGGATCGAGCCCGCGCTCGGCGGCGACCGTCTCGAACGGCGTCTCGCCGCTCTCGATCCTGGCCCGCGCCTCCTTGGCGGCGGCCTCGTCGGGGAAGCTGATCTGCTGGATCGTGCGGCGCTCCGCCTTGCCGAACCGGTCGTGGTTGGCCTCGTAGAGCTTGCGCGCTTCCTCGTCCGACACGTCCTCGGGTTTGGCGAGCGCGGCCGGATCGAGCACCAGCAGGTTGAGGCTGCGGAACTCGGGCGCGCGGAAGGCGGACTTGTCGTCGTCGTAGTAGGCTTGCAGTTCCGCGTCGGTCGGGGCCGGGATCTCGCCCGCGGCGGAGGGCGCCAGCGTCAGCACGGACGCGCCGCGGCGCTCGGTCGAGAAGCGGTGCACCGCCTCGCGCAGGGCCTGCGGCACCGGCAATTCGGAGACGATGGCGTCGGCGAGCTGCATCCGGGCGATGACCGAGCGCTGCTCGCGCACGAACATCGCCTCGTTCAGGCCCGCCCGCTGGAGCGTCTGGAAGAACTGCGCCCGGTCGAAGGCGCCGTTGGCGTTCCTGAAGCTCGGCTCCTCCTGGATCGCCCGCAGCACCGCCGCATCGGAGACGGCGAGGCCGAGATCGGCCGTCTTCTGGTCGAGCGCCGCCTCGGTGATGAGCTGGGCCAGCACCTGCCGCTCCAGCCCGAGCGCCCGCGCCTGATCCGGCGTCAGGGCGCGCTTGAACTGAGCCTGATAGCGCTGGAGCTGGTTCTGGTAGGCGCCGCGCACCGCCTCGGCCGAGATCGGCGTCTTGCCGACGGTGGCGACGGTGGTGCTCGACCCGCCGCGAAAGAATTCCTCCACGCCGAAGATCGCCACGCCCGCGATCAGGAAGGTGAAGATCACCGTCAGCACGACCTTGCCGAGCCAGTGCCGGCTGGCATTGCGAATGGACTGGAGCATCGGACGCCCGGGCCTGTATCCCAACGGTCCCCGCCGCCTGTGCCGGCGGGGAAAATTCGAGCCACGCGATAGACGATCGGGGCGGCGGCGCAAAGAGCATGTCGCCCGGGGCGGCCTCGATGGCCCCGAAGGTCGTTTGCGCGCCCAAGCTTGCTCTGCTAGGTCCGCCGGAACAGGTGCAGCCTTCCATCGAGACACGGAGAACCGGGACGCCATGGCAAGCGAGGGACGCCGTCCGCTGGTTGCCGGGAACTGGAAGATGAACGGTCTGCGCGCCTCGGTCGCGACCGTCGAGGCGATCCGCGACGGGTTGTCGCCGGCCCTGATCGAGACGATCGACGTGCTGGTCTGCCCGCCCGCGACCCTGATCTCCTCCTGCGTCGCCGCGGCCTACGGCTCACCCATCGCCATCGGCGGCCAGAACCTGCACGCCCGGCCGAGCGGCGCCTTCACCGGCTCGATCTCGGCGGAGATGTTCGCCGATCTCGGCGCGTCCTACGTCATCGTCGGCCATTCCGAGCGGCGCGCCTACCACTACGAGACCGACGACGGCGTCCACGCCAAGGCGCTCGGTGCCCGGCGCGCGGGCCTGCGCGGCATCATCTGCGTCGGCGAGACCATGGAGGAGCGCCAGCAGGGCCGGGCCCTCGACATCGTGCGGGCGCAGCTCGCCATCGGCATCCCGAAGGGGGCCACCGCCGCCGACACCGTGGTCGCCTACGAGCCGGTCTGGGCGATCGGCTCGGGCCGCACGCCGACCCCGAAGGAGATCGCCGAGGTCCACGCCTCCTTGCGCGAGATGCTCGACAAGATGGTCGGCCACGAGGCCCACAGGATCCGCATCCTCTACGGCGGCTCGGTCAAGCCCTCGAACGCCCGCGAGCTGATGGCGGTGGAGAACGTCGACGGCGCGCTGGTCGGCGGCGCCAGCCTCGTCGCCGAGGACTTTTTGGGGATCTGCCGCGCCTACGAGGCGTGAGGCGGCGGCTCCGCAGGGAGACGAAGCGCTTCCGGGCCGTCCAGAACGCGGCCGACCATCGTCCGCCGCCGGCACCCAGCCGAGCTGCCGCTCGAACGGCGTCACCGTCTCGTCATACCGCTCGACGGTCGCGACCGTGTGCAGCCTGCGGCTCAGCGCGGCGATGTCGGCGACGATGGCGGCCGGCACGGAAAAACTCGGCTGTACGTCGACGACGAGCAGGGCCTGCCGCTCCGGTGCCACGGGGGTCAGTCCGCCCGGGCCGGCGCCTTCGCCACCGCCTCCTTGGTCCGCTCGATCATCGACAGCACCGCGACGTAGAACGCCTGCTTGAGCGGGCTCATCGCGTCCGGCCGGATCCGGTCGGCGAGGGCGGCCTGCAATTCGTCCATGGCCCGTGCCCGTCCCGCCGGGTCGGGCCGTTCCAGGGCGATCCGCAGGAGGTCGGACTGGATCGCGGCCATCTCCTCCCGGTCGGCGCGGTCGATGAAGGCGGCCAGCCGCCCGGCTTCGTGCTGGAAATCGCTCATCCCCAACCCCTCGCACGGACCGGCCCCCGATGACCATGCCCGACCGGGCTTTTCCCGGGACTGCGAAGTCGGGTTGACGGGATGCGCCCTCCGGATGCGGGGTCGCATCACGGGTGGATTCCGGGTTCCGCTCCGCGGCCCCCGGAATGACGGCGGTGAGGGAACGGAGAGGGTCTGTCGGAACACTCATCCGAGTTCGGAGCCCTGCGCAAGCGCGAAGGCCGGTTGGCGCGGGTGGGCAAACGGTGTAGGAGCCCCCACTTCGTGCAGCGGATACGCGGGCGCGCCGCTTCCGCGCGTGAACGGTGTCCGGTCAGCCGCACAACCGTTCGCGTCCGCTCGGGCGGGCTCCGGGATCGCCATGCAGACCGTCCTCATCGTCGTCCACCTCATCATCGTGCTGGCGCTCATCGCCGTGGTGCTGCTGCAGCGCTCGGAGGGCGGGCTCGGGCTCGGCGGCGGCGGGGGCGGCGTCTCCGGCTTCATGACCGGCCGCGGCCAGGCCAACGCCCTGACCCGCGCGACCGCGATCCTGGCCGCCCTGTTCTTCACCACCAGCATCACGCTGGCGATCATGGCCCACCGCAGCGCCGCGCCCCGCTCGATCCTCGACGGCACCGGGCAGCCGCAGGGACAGACCCAGGCCGACAAGCCGGTGAACGCGGACAACCTGCTCGACACCCTGCGCCAGGGCGGCTCGGGCCAGGGCAACTTGGGCCAGGGCAGTCAGCCGGCCTCGGTCCCGACCAACGCGCCGGCCACCCCGGCGACGCCCGCGCCCGCCCCGAGCGCGCCCGGAACGCCCGAAGCGCCGCAATCGCGCTGACCGGCACGGCGCGGCAATCCGACCCATCGGCGGACGACACCCTGCGGCCGGCGCGACGGCCGCAGGGACGACCTGACAACGACGACCTGACAACAATTCCGCAACGGCATGAGGGGCATGGTCCCGTGCCGCTCCCCGCGTGGCCGGCGGGGTGCGGCAACCGTTGCGGTTTGGCGAATCGCTTGAGCCCCTTTATGGACCAAAGCCCATGACGCGGTACGTCTTCATCACCGGCGGCGTGGTTTCCTCCCTCGGCAAGGGACTCGCCTCGGCCGCGCTCGCCTCGCTGCTCCAGGCCCGCGGCTACCGGGTGCGCCTGCGCAAGCTCGACCCCTACCTCAACGTCGATCCGGGCACGATGAGCCCGACCCAGCACGGCGAGGTGTTCGTCACCGACGACGGCGCCGAGACCGACCTGGATCTGGGCCACTACGAGCGTTTCACCGGCCTGGCCGCGAGCCGCGCCGACAACGTGACCACGGGGCGGATCTACCTCGACATCATCACCAGGGAGCGGCGCGGCGACTATCTCGGCGCCACGATCCAGGTGATCCCGCACGTCACCAACGCCATCAAGGCGTTCGTGCTCGACGGCAACGACGGTTACGACTTCGTGCTGGTCGAGATCGGCGGCACGGTGGGCGACATCGAGGGCCTGCCCTTCTTCGAGGCGATCCGCCAGATCGGCCAGGAGCGCCCGCGCGGCAGCGTCTGCTACCTGCACCTGACGCTCCTGCCCTACATCCCGTCCGCCGGCGAGTTGAAGACCAAGCCGACCCAGCACTCGGTGAAGGAGCTGCGCTCGATCGGCATCCAGCCCGACATCCTGCTCTGCCGCTGCGACCGGCCGATCCCCGTCGAGGAGCGGCGCAAGCTCGGCCTGTTCTGCAACGTGCGGGAGAGCGCGGTGATCGAGGCGCTCGACGTCGACACGATCTACGCCGTGCCGCTTTCCTATCGCGAGGCCGGCCTCGACCGGGAGATCCTGGCGCATTTCCAGATGGAGCCCGAGGGCGAACCGCGGCTCGAGCGCTGGCAGACGATCCTCGACCGGGTGCGCAATCCCGAGGGCGAGGTCACCATCGCCATCGTCGGCAAGTACACGGGACTGAAGGACGCCTACAAGTCGCTCACCGAGGCCCTGACGCATGGCGGCATCGCCAACAACGTGCGCGTCAACCTCGAATGGATCGAGGCGGAGGTGTTCGAGCGCGAGGATCCGGCGCCGTTCCTCGAAGGCCTTCACGGCATCCTCGTGCCCGGCGGCTTCGGCCAGCGCGGCGCCGAGGGCAAGATCCGCGCGGCCCGCTACGCCCGGGAGCGCAACATTCCGTATTTCGGCATCTGCTTCGGCATGCAGATGGCGGTGATCGAGGCGGCGCGCTCGCTCGCCGGCATCGCCGACGCGAACTCCACCGAGTTCGGCGAGACGAAGGAGCCCGTGGTCGGCCTGCTCACCGAGTGGATGCGCGGCAACGATCTGGAGCGGCGCGCGGCGGAGGGCGACCTCGGCGGCACCATGCGGCTGGGCGCCTACAAGGCGACGCTCGGTGCCGGCACGAAGATCGCGAAGATGTACGGAGACACCGAGATCTCCGAGCGTCACCGCCACCGCTACGAGGTCAACATGGCCTACCGCGAATGCCTGGAGGCGAAGGGCCTGCGCTTCTCCGGCACCTCGCCGGACGGCCTGTTGCCGGAGACGGTCGAACACGAGGGCCATCCGTGGTTCATCGGCGTGCAGTTCCACCCGGAGCTGAAGTCGCGCCCCTTCGAGCCGCACCCGCTGTTCGAGGGCTTCATCGCCGCCGCGATCGAGCAGAGCCGGTTAGTTTGACAGGAGCGGTGCGATCCTCGAAGAGCGATCGCGCCGCTTTCCAGGCGCGAAGAGCGTCCGCCCAAGAAAACCAGGGCCATCGCTTCGAGCGATGGCCCTGAGGCAGAATGGAGGGAGCGGTTGACGACGATCTCGGGCCTGCCGGCCTTCCTCGCCTACTTCGCCGTCTCCCTCGGCCTGACCGCCCTCTACCTCGTCACCTACCTGACCGCGACGGCGCACCGGGAGATCGCCCTGGTGCGCGAGGGCAGCCTCGCCGCCTCGCTCGCCCTCGGCGGCAGCCTGCTCGGTTACTCGATCCCGCTCTCGGCGGCGGTGCGCTACGCCGGCTCGCTCCTCGACTGCATCGTCTGAGGGAGATCGCGCGCCCCGGACTCGTCGGCTTCGCCGCCGACGCGAGCGGGCCTGAGGATCTCGGCACCGCCGCCTACCTTCAGGACTGCGCGGTGCAGGCCGGCTGCGCGACGATCCTGCTCGACCTCGCGGGAATCGGCCTGCGGTCGGCACTGCCGAATGGCGGCCGGACCCTATATGCAGGCGAGCCGTGACCGAGATCCTGTTCTACCACCTCCAGCGCCAGCCCCTCGAGAAGGTGCTGCCGAGCCTCGTCGAGAAGTCGCTGGAACGCGGCTGGCAGGCGGCCATCCAGGCGGTGACCGAGGAGCGGCTCCAGGCCCTCGACGACGGCCTGTGGACCTACACCGACGAGAGCTTCCTGCCCCACGGCACCGATCGCGACACGGATGCGGCGACCCAGCCCGTGGTGCTGACCCTGCGCGGGACCAACCCGAACGGCGCCTCGATCCGCTTTCTCGTGGAGGGGGCGGAACTGCCGGAGGAGGCGCAGGCCTATCAGCGGATCTGCATCCTGTTCGACGGCACCGACACCGACGCGCTGCTGCATGCCCGCGAGCAGTGGCGCGTCGCCAAGGCCGCCGGCCACGCCGTGGCCTACTGGCAGCAGGACGAGAGCGGGCGCTGGACCAAGAAGGCGTGAGGCACAAGAAGGCGTGAGACCCTCGCGCGTGCGGCGAGGGCCCGGGCCATCGGTCGAGGAACGCGAAAGAGCCATGACGCAGCCCATCACACGCCGTCCGCGAGCCGGCGCGCTCCGGATCGGTCTCGCCGGCCTCCTGTCCGTCGCGGTCGGGCTCGGCCCGTTGCCGGCCCTCGCCCAGCCCGGTCCCGGCGAGGGCCAGACGCAGGGGAAGGGCCAGACTTCAGGTCCGAACCAGGGCCGCAGGGCGCCGGAGGGGCGGCGCCTGCCGCCGGACGCGACCACCGAGCACGGCATCGACCTGCCGAACGGCGGATCGCTGAAATTCACCGCGACCGCCGGCAGCCTCGCCCTGGTGGACGAGGAGGGCAAGCTCCAGTCCGAGATCGCCTTCATCGCCTACACGCGGGCGGGCAAGCCCGAGGAGGCCGCCGCACGGCCGATCACCTTCGGCGTCAACGGCGGCCCCGGCGCGGCCTCGGCCTATCTCGACATCGGCGCGATCGGCCCCTGGCGCCTGCCGACCGACGGCGCCTCGATCAGCCCGTCGCAGGCGATCGCGCTCCAGCCGAACCCGGCGACCTGGCTCGACTTCACCGACCTCGTCTTCATCGATCCCGTCGGCACCGGCTACAGCCGCGCGGCGGACGGCGACGCCAAGAAGTACTGGAGCGTCGATGCGGACGCCTCCGTGCTCGCCGCGGCCATCGCCCGCTATCTGCGCCAGAACGACCGCCTCGCCTCGCCGAAATTCTTCGTCGGCGAGAGCTACGGGGGCTTTCGCGGGCCGCTGATCGCGCAGAAGCTGCAACAGGACGTCGGCGTCGGCCTGTCCGGGCTGGTGCTGCTCTCGCCGGTGCTCGACTTCGCGTGGCTGCAACCGGCCCGCACCACGCCCTGGGGCTTCGTGACGAGGCTGCCCTCCTTCGCCGCCGCCGCCCTGGAGCGCGCGGGGACGGTGCCGAGCCGGCCGCTGATGAAGGAGGCGGAGGCCTACGCGGCGGGCGAATACCTCACCGACCTGCTGAAGGGCCCGGCCGACCGGGAGGCGGTGACGCGGCTGACGGACAAGGTCTCCGCGCTGACCGGGCTCGATCCGCAGATCGTGCGGCGACAGGCCGGGCGGCTCACCGCGAACAGCTACCAGCGCGAGATCGGGCGCGACACCGGCCGCGTCTCCTCGGCCTACGACACCGGCGTGACCGGCTGGGACCCGGACCCGACCGCGCCGCATTCGGGCTTCGAGGACCCGGTGCTCGACGCGCTCCAGGCGCCGCTCACCACCGCGATGGTGCAACTCTACCAGGGCCGCCTGAACTGGCGCGTCGAGACCATGCGCTACGAACTGCTCAACGGCGCGGTCAATCGCGGCTGGAACTGGGGCTCGGGCCGCTCGGCACCGGAGGTCATGGGCGCGCTGAAGGACGTGCTGGCGCTCGACGGGCGGATGCGGGTGCTCGTCGCCCACGGCTTCACCGACCTCGTCACGCCCTACTTCACCTCGAAGCTGCTCCTCGACCAGATGCCGGTCTACGGCTCGGCCGACCGCCTGAAGCTCGCGGTTTATCCCGGCGGCCACATGTTCTACACGCGGCCCGACTCCCGCAACGCCTTCCACGACGACGCGGCCGAGCTGTTCGCCCGCGCGCTGGAAACCCGCTCGGACGGAAGCGCCCGCCAGGGCCCGGCCTCGGGGGAGACCACGCCGGAGAAGAGGCCGACGCCTTGAGACCTGTCGCCCGATACGTCCCGTTCCTCGCCGCCGCCGTGCTGGCCGGCTGCAACACGTCGGAACGCGCCGCGCCGATCCCGGCGCCGCCCCCGCCCGGGGCGGTCCTGCCGCCGCCGCCGGCCCCGGCCGCCTTCACCGGGCCGGTCCTCGACGCGAACGGCGCCTGCACCGGCCCGGCGCCCGGCACCGCCGCCGCGATCGAGACCGGCATCGGCGAGTGCGATCTCGTGCGCCTGAAGGGCCGCAAGCCGACCGACGTGCTGCTCGGCGAGGGCCGCGCCGGCCGGGAGGTCCAGGTGCTCTACGCCGAGCCCGGGGCCAGGGAGCTGTATTTCTTCGTGAACGACCGCCTCGACCGTATCGTTCGTTGACGCGCGCCGCGGGTTGGGCCCGCGCTTGCTTGCCGCGAGGCGGCCGGCCCGGCACCTCGCCGGGCGGGGAGGGCGGGACGCGGCGATGGCACACGAATACCGGTTCGGCATCGAGGAGGAGCTGTTCCTGGCGAGCCGCCGCACCCGGGCGGCGCCGCGCGCGTCGGTCTCGGCCTTCCACGAGGCGGCGCGGAGCCGGCTGGAGGGCGTCGAGCGCGAGATGCTGGAGAGCCAGGCCGAGATCTGTTCCAAGCCCTCGGCGAGCTTCGCGGAGACGCACGAGGCCCTGGCCAAGCTGCGCACCGGCCTGTGCGCGATCGGGCGCGAGCACGGGCTGAAGGTCTTCGCCGCCGGCACCCACCCGACCGCGGTCTGGACCGACCAGCGCGAGACCGCCAAGGTCCGCTACCGCAAGATGATCGAGACGCTGCAGATGGTCGGGCGGCGCTCCATCGTCAGCGGGCTGCACGTCCATGTCGAGGTGCCGGAGCCCGACCGGCGCATCGACCTCGTCAACCGGCTGATGCCGTTCCTGCCGGTGCTGCTCGCGCTCTCGACCTCCTCGCCCTTCTACGAGCGCCATCGCACCGGTCTTGCCGGCTACCGCCTGCGCGCCTACGCCGAGCTGCCGCGCACCGGGCTGCCCGAACGGTTCGACGGCGCCGCCGATTTCGAGCGCTACGTGCGGGTGATGACCCGGGCCGGGGCGGTCGAGGACGCGACCTATTTCTGGTGGCACATCCGCCCCTCGATCCGCTACCCGACGCTCGAACTGCGGGTCGCCGACAGTTGCACCCGCCTGAAGGACACGCTCGCCATCGCCGCGCTCTACCGCTGCCTCGTCCGGCTGTGCGTGCGCCGGCCCGACCTGAACGCGGGGCCGACCGGGGCCTCGCGGGGCTTCGTGATGGAGAACCTGTGGCGGGCGCAGCGCGACGGCGTCCACGCCGCCCTGATCGACGAGGCTGTGGAGGAGGCGGTGCCGGTTCGCCGCCTCGTGGAACGCCTGCTCGACCTCGTGGCGGAGGACGCGGCGGCGCTCGGCTGCAACGCCCAGGTCGCCCACGCCCTCACCATCGCCGAATGCGGCTCCAGCGCCGACGGGCAGGTCCGGGTCCACGAGGCGGCCCTGGCCGCGGGCGGCAGCGCGCGCAAGGCGTTGTCCTGCGTGATCGACTGGCTCGCCCGCGAGACGGGCGACTGCGCGGCGTAAAGGCCTCCGGCTCCGTCCGCCAGGAACATCGCCCGCCCGCTCCGGTTGCTCCGGCAACACCGTTTTACCGTGAGGAGCCTGCCATGAGAATGCCCGTCACCGCCGCCGCCTGCCTGCTCATGCTGGGCGCGGCGGGGATCCCCGCCCATGCCCAGTCGGTCGGTGAGAAGACCGGCGTGAACGCGCTGATCGGCGTCGCTCCCTCCTCGCAGGACTTCGTCACCCAGGCCGTGATCGGCGACCTATTCGAGACGCAGTCGAGCCAGCTCGCCCTCGAGAAGTCGGACGAGAAGACCAAGGTCTACGCCCAGAAGATGATCGACGATCACAAGAAGGTTTCGGACGAGCTGAAATCCGTGATCCAGACCGGCGACATGAAGCTCGACGTCCCGACCGCGCTGGACGCGTCCCACCAGAGCAAGCTCGACAAGCTCAAGGGCCTGAGCGGCGACGACTTCACCAAACAGTACCACGACGATCAGGTGACGGCGCATAAGAACGCCACCGACCTCTACAAGCGCTACGCCGATGGCGGCGACAACGCGGCGCTGAAGGCCTTCGCCCTCAAGACCAAGCCGCATCTCGACGAGCACCTGAAGATGGCCCAGGATCTCGACAGGAAGTAGGTTTCGGGCGGCTTCGGGGCGGTGTTCCGAGGGGAAAGCCGCCCCCGCATTGCCCGGCCGTCATCGCGAGGCTCGGCGCACGCAAACCGGAACCACGGCGGCCACGGATCGTCCGCCCCGTGGCGCATACCAAGCTGCATGGAAGCCGACCGATGGTCGGCTTCCCTACGTCCGGCGGGCGCCCGCCGCCGCGCCTTCGCGCGGGCAACCGGCGATGAGTCAAGGTCATCGCCGATTGTATCATACGGACATCCGGCGGTTGATGACTTCGGCCTCTCCTGCGTCATCGCGAGGCGAAGCCGTGGCGATCCAGGGCGCGACCGGTCCGGAAAGGGCGCGCCCTGGATCGCTTCGCGGCCGCTCGCGAGGACGGAGGGGGGCGAAACCCGAAGCGATCAAGCGGAAACGGTATCAGTCCCTCGCCAGAAACCGCGCGGCCTTCGCCCGGATCACCTCGGCCGCCCGCTCGATGCCGGCACGGTCCACGTCGAGATGGGCGGTCGCCCGGATCCGGTGCGTGCCGATCGCCCGCACCCGCACGCCGTCTTCGAGGCAGGCGGCGGCGAAGGTCGAGGCGGTGATGCCCAGCCCCTCCACGGTGAAGCAAAGGATGTTCGACTGCCCGGCCGTCGGATCGAAATCCAGGCCCGGCACGTCGGCGATCGCCCGGTGCAGGCGGCCGGCATGGGCGTTGTCCTCGGCGAGTTGGGTCATGTGGTGGTCGAGCGCGTAGAGCCCGGCCGCCGCCAGCACCCCCGATTGGCGCAGGGCGCCGCCGAGCCGGTACTTCCACTGCCAC
The DNA here is from genome assembly GCA_036946625.1 of Methylorubrum populi. Classification (NCBI taxonomy): domain Bacteria; kingdom Pseudomonadati; phylum Pseudomonadota; class Alphaproteobacteria; order Hyphomicrobiales; family Methylobacteriaceae; genus Methylorubrum; species Methylorubrum populi. The sequence goes on along the minus strand of JAQIIU010000003.1, from coordinate 2,324,530 downwards.
GCCTGCTCGATGAAGGCCCGCGTGCCGCACAGCACGGCCCCCACGGGGCAGCCGAGCCCCTTGCTGAGATCGATCCAGGCGCTGTCGAAGCCGGCCGCGTACTCCGCCGCCGAAATGCCCGTGGCCACGACCGCATTGAGCAGGCGCGCGCCGTCGATATGCGCCTTGAGGCCGCGCGCCTGGGCGAAGTCGCGGATCAGGCGCATCTCGCCGACGTCCCAGACGGTGCCGCCGGAAAAGCTCGTGGTCTGCTCGATGGAAACGAGGCGCGAGCGCGGCGCCGTGCGCTGCGGAACCCGCACCGCCGCCTCGACCTGGGCGAGGGTGAACAGCCCGACCCGTGTCGGCAGCGCCTTCACCGAGACGCCGCCGATCGCCGCCGCACCCGCGGCCTCGGTGTTGTAGATGTGGGACTGGTCGTCGACGATGATCTCGTCGCCCGGCCGGCAATGCACCAGGATCGAGGCGAGGTTGCACATGGTGCCCGACGGCATGAACACGGCCGCCTCCTGACCCAACAGGTCGGCCACCCGCTCGCACAGGGCGTCGGTGGTCGGGTCGGAGCCGGACTGCTCGTCGCCGACCTCCGCCCGCGCCATGGCCTCGCGCATGCCCGGCGTCGGACGCGTCTGGGTGTCGCTGAACAGGTCGATCATGGCGGATCCGTTCCGGTGAAGCTCGGGTAAGCCCGGTCGCCCGCAGCCCGACTCAGAGCCTGTTCGGCAGGCACTCTGAATGCATGTAAAATTCATCCGGCAGCAACCCCGTCTGAACGCCGTCAGGCCGGTCCGAGGGGTGGGCCGGAGGATTTTCATGTGCCTCACGAACGGGCGAACGGGCGAATATCTCGACAGCCGCTCCCGCGGCGCTCTAAATCTTGCCGTGCGGTTTTTCGCATTTAAAATTCTTTGAGTGCTCGATGAATAGAATTGAGCCCAGTATCGGGATCAGCCGCCGCTACCTGCACGACGAGGTGGCGGACCGGATGCGCGAATTGATCAGCGAGGGCGAACTGGAGCCGCGCGCCCGCGTCAACGAGAGCGAACTGACGGAGCGGTTCGGCATCTCGCGTACCCCCTTGCGCGAGGCGATCAAGATCCTCGCCACCGAAGGGCTCCTGGAGCTGCTGCCGAACCGCGGCGCGCGGGTGGCGAGCATCTCCCGCAACGAACTCGAAGAGATGATCGAGGTCATCGCCGGGCTCGAAGCCACCGCCTGCGACCTCGCCTGTCGCTCGATCACCGAGGACGAACTGGCCGAGATCGAGGGCAAGCACCGGGAGATGGTGGCCGCTTGGCAGGGCCGCGACGAAGCCGCCTATTTCCGGCTCAACCGCGAGATTCACGAGGCCATCATGCTGGCGAGCCGCAACACCAAGCTGCGGAGCCTCTATCTCGGCCTCACCGGCCGGATCCAGCGCTCTCGCTACAGCGCCCACCAGACCGAGGGGCAGTGGGCCCAGGCCGTGGACGAGCACGAGCGGATGATCCCGCTCCTGCGCGCCCGCGACGGCGAGGGCCTCGCATCGCTGATGCGCCGCCACATCCGCTCGAAGAAGCCGGTGATCGCCGCGATCTACGGCGAGGAGGAGGGCTGAGGCGTGCTTCCCGGCCCGCCGTCATCGCGCGCGGCAGCGATCGCGATCCGGCGGCGCCCCCTCTCCCGGATGTGCGGAGCCCTGGATCGCTTCGTCTCCGTCTCGCGACGACGGTCGGGTCAGCGCCCCTTGAAGTTCGGGGCGCGCTTGCCGAGGAACGCCTCCATCCCTTCGCGAAAATCCTCGCTCATGTAGGTCATCAGGATCAGGTCGTCGCCGGGGCGCTCGCCCTCCGACGCCGCGGCGGCGCCTTCCTCGGCGATCCGGCGCAGGCCCTCCTTGGTCGCCCGGAGCGTCAGGGGCGCATGGCCTGCCAGGAGCGTGGCGAGGGCGGTGGCCCGGGCGGCGACCGCGGCGGCATCCTCCGCCACCTCGTTGACGAGGCCGATCGCCAGGGCCTCGTCCGCCCCGACGAGGCGGGCGGTGAACAGGATGTCCTTCACCCGCGGGCCGCCGATCAGGGTCGCCAGCCGCCGCAGGGTGTTCTGCGACAGGCAGTTGCCGAGCGTGCGGGCGATGGGGAAGCCGAAGCGGGCGTCGCGGCTGGCGATGCGCATGTCGCAGGCCGCGGCGATCGCCGCGCCCCCGCCGGTGCAGGCTCCGGCGACCGCGGCGATGGTCGGCACCCGCAAGGACTCCAGGCTGCCGAGCACCCGATCCATGAAACGCTCGTAGCCGAGCGCGTCCTCCGGCTTGCCGAAGCTGCGGAACTGGGCGATGTCCGTGCCCGCGGCGAAGGCCTTGTCGCCCGCGCCGGCGACGATCACCGCCTTGATCGAGCGGTCCTCCTCGATCCGACGGCACAGATCGACCAGCCCGCGATACATCGCGAAGGTCAGCGCGTTGCGCGCCTGCGGCCGGTTGAGGGTGATGCGGGCAATCCCCGCCTCGTCCACCGCGAACAGGAGTTCGTCGGTCGAAGCGGTCTCGGCGGCGTCGTTCATGGGGCGTCCCTCGTCGGAGTTCCTCGGGCCGTGGTTTCGCCGACGACGCCCCGGGCGATCAAGTCGTCGATCGCCGCCGCGTCATAGCCGGCCTGGGCGAGGATGGCGCGGCTGTGCTCGCCGAGCAGCGGCGCGGGCCCGTGCACCCGCCCCGGCGTCGCCGAGAACTTGACCGGCAGGCCGAGCGTGCTCATCCGGCCGGCGCGGGCATGCTCGACCTCGACCACCATCTCGCGGGCCCGGGCTTGGGGATCGGCCTGCATGGCGAGCACGTCGAGCACCGGCCCGGCCGGCACGCCGCCGGCTTCCAGCCGCGCGAGCCACGCGTCCGACGGCGCCGTGCGGAAATGCGGGGCCAGCGCCTGCACCAGCGCCGCGCGGTTCGCCATGCGGTCGCGGTTCGCCGCGAAGCGCGGGTCGTCCGCGAGATCCTCGGCGCCGAGCACGGCGAGCAGGCGCAGCCAGTTGGTCTGGTTGGCCGCGCCGATGGTGATCCAGCCGTCCGCGGTCTCGAACGCCTCGTAGGGCGCGTTGAGCGGATGGGCCGAGCCCATCGGGCCCGGGGCCACCCCGGTCGCCATGGCGATGGCCGATTGCCAGTAGGTGAGGGTGATGCCCGCCTCGAACAGCGAGGTGTCGACCGCCTGCCCCTCGCCGGTCTTCAGCTTGTGGACATGGGCCGCGAGGACGCCTATCGCCGCCAGGATGCCGGCGGTGATGTCGGTGACCGGCGGGCCGCACTTCATCGGCGGCCGGCCCGGCCCCTCGCCGGTGATGCTCATCAGCCCGCTCATGCCCTGCGCCACGAGATCGAAGCCCGCCCGCTCGGCGTAAGGGCCCGAGCGGCCGAAGCCGGAGAGCGAACAGTAGATCAGCCCGGGAAACTCTTGCTTCAGAACCGCGTAGCCGAGGCCGAGGCGCTCCATGGTGCCGGCGCGGTAGTTCTCGATCAGCACGTCCGCACGGCCGAGCAGGCGGCGCAGCACCGCCTTGCCGTCCGCGCTCTTGAGGTCGAGGGCGATCCCCCGCTTGCCGCGGTTCATCATCATGTAGGCCGCGCTCTCGCCCTCGATCGCGGGCGGGACCGAACGGCGGGTGTCGTCGCCACCCTCGATCTTCTCGACCTTGACGACCTCCGCGCCCATGTCGCCGAGCATCAGCCCGCAGACGGGACCGGCCATGATGTGGGCGAGTTCGACGACCTTCACGCCGGCGAGGGGGCCGGACCTCTCGGCTCTCGTCATCGCCATGCTCTCAGCGAGCCCTCCGCAAGGGACGTGCACGCATAAGGCGAATCAGATGCCTGCCATCGGCCCATCGGACGCTTCCTATCCTTTTCCGTGCGATCGGCAGCCGGGGACGCGCCTCTCGAGAGGCCGCCAGTTCGGGCCGCCCGGATCGCATTATGAATTGGTTTTATGAGACGATGCGCCGATCAGGCAATCGATTTGAATGCGATCCGGCACAGACGACGACAGGTTTTGGATGGCACGAGAGCCTTGCTCGGCTCTCGTCGCGCCCCCGGACGGGTCATTCCCTGCGATCCGACACCATCCGCCGGCAGGTTCCGATCCGACCCGAACAGGGGAGCGGCTCCGGGCAGCCGAACGGGAGCTTCGCCCGCGATGGAACGCGTGGGCGAAGCTCCCGGTTGTCGGCGAAAGCGTGGCCGTCGAACCTGTGTCGCGGCGCGGGCTTGGTGGAGGGATCGATGCGCGGGTCGAACACGGTACTCGGGATCGCGGCGGCTCTCGTCGCGGCGACGGTGGCGGGAACCGCCACGGCACAGGCGGCGTGCGCCCGCAGGATCGTCAACAAGTCCGGCTACATCGCCCTCGTCAGCCGCGACGGCGGCCCCTGGGTCGCGGTGCGGCCGGGCCGCTCGCAGACGATCAACTACTATCAGTCCGGCCGCATCGACGTGGCGCTGACCTGCGGTCCCGGCGCCCTGCCGGAGCAGGCGGCCTATCGCGCGAGCTATGACACCGTCGCCGTGATCGACCGCTGCTACATCCGCTTCGGCGACGGCTTCTTCGAGGATCAGCTCGGCGGCGGCTTCTTCGCCCGCAAGGACACCGCACCGCTCGCCCTCGACAATCCGCGCCAGGGCGACCTCGTCGTCGGCCCGCAGGCCGGCGGCTGCCCGGCGGCGGAGCGGGCCGCGATCAGCACCCGCTATTAGGCATCGCTCCCGGGGCGTGTTAACCCGCGCGCCCCGTCGTCAGCGACGACGTGCCGAGACGAGATCCGAGACAAGATCCATGCGCTCGATTCTTCCCATCGCCGGAGCCATCGCCCTCGCCATGACCAGTGCCGCTTCCGCCGCCCAGCCCGTGACGCTGCCCTCGGGCCTCGGCTACATCGACGAAGTGGTCGGCACCGGCCCCGAGCCGAAGGCCGGCCAGCAGGTCACCGTCCACTATACCGGCTGGCTCGACGAGGGCGGCGGCAAGCGGGGCAAGAAGTTCGACTCGTCGCGCGACCGCGGCCAGCCCTTCTCCTTCACCATCGGCGCCGGCCAGGTGATCCGCGGCTGGGACGAGGGCGTCGCCACGATGAAGGCCGGCGGCCGCCGCATCCTGACGATCCCGCCGGACCTCGGCTACGGCGCCCGCGGCGCCGGCGGCGTGATTCCGCCGAACGCCACGCTGATCTTCGACGTGGAGCTGATCGGCTCGCGCTGATCGCGGACGGGCGGGGCCGGCCCCTGTGCCGGCCCCCTCGGCAGCCTCAGACCAGCTTGTGCTCCCTGGCCAGCGCCATCAGGTCGCGCTGGGGACGGGCGCCGACATGGTCGATCACCTCGGCCGCCGCGAGCGCGCCGAGACGCGCGCTCGCCACGTAGTCGATGCCGCGGGTGTAGCCGGCCAGGAAGCCCGCGGCGAACAGGTCGCCGGCCCCGGTGGTGTCGACCACCTCCCGCGCCGGGAAGGCCTCGACGGAGCGCACCTCGCCGCCGCGCACCACCAGCGCGCCGTCGGCCGAGCGGGTCACGAGACCGAGCAGGTGCTTGCCCTGGCCGCCGCGCTCCTCGCGAAGCGCGGCGATGGCGGCCTCCGGATCGTCGGTCTGGTAGAGGCTCTGAAGCTCGCCGATGTTGGCGAACAGGATGTCGATGCTGCCGTTGCGGATCAGGTCGAGGAATTCCTCGCGGTAGCGGCCGACGCAGAACGCGTCCGACAGGGTCAGCGCGACGGCGTTGCCGGCCGAGTGCGCCACCTTCACCGCCTTGCGGAACGCGTCCTTGGCGGCCGGCGGGTCCCAGAGGTAGCCTTCGAGATAGGTGACGCGGGCCGCGCGCACGGTCGCCTCGTCCACGTCGTCGGGCGAGAGGCCCTGGCAGGCGCCGAGATAGGTGTTCATGGTGCGCTCGCCGTCGGGCGTCACCAGGATGAAGCAGCGGGCGGTCGCCGGGCCATCGGTGGCGGGCGCCACGTCGAAGCGCACGCCGGTCGCCTTCAGGTCGTGGCCGAACAGCCGGCCGAGCTCGTCCTCGCGCACCTTGCCGACGAAGCCGGTCCTGGCGCCGAGCACGGCCGCGCCGACGGCCGTGTTCGCGCCCGAGCCGCCCGAGACGACGGTCGCTGGCCCCATCACCTCGAACAGCGTCTCGGCGCGGGGCTCGTCGATGAGCTGCATGGCGCCCTTCGCGACGCCTTGCTCGACGAGGAAGTCCTCGTCGGCATGGGCGATCAGGTCGACGATGGCGTTGCCGAGGACGAGAAGGTCGAGGGGTTGGGACATCGGGCCGTCCGGTCTCGCGTGAGGGATGACGGGGCCTGTCGCACCCCGCTCGACGAGCGTCAAGCAACGGCCGGATCAGGGCTCGGCGAACAGGGCCGCCACGGCGAGCGTGAGATCGGGCGGATCGAGGGAGAGGTCGCCGGAGGCGGCGATGCGGGTCTCGATCAGGTCGCCCCGCCGCGGCGGTGGTGGTGGATCACCCTGTCACACGGGCGACGACGTGGTGCAGTTGGGAGAGGGCAGGGGGCCCGTGGAGCACGCCAACCGCATGGCTAGCCGATGCGCGCCTGTTGGCAGCGGCGTGATGGGGCCGACGTCACGTGGCCGAACAGTCGGAAGCCGCCAATTGTCGGCCCCGGCGGTCCGAAGATGCCTGCAAGGATAGATGCTGATCTAGCTCAGAGCGTTCCGGCTCAGGGACCTACTTCGATGCAACTGCGGGAGGGCACCGATTTATCCCTTACGATCGTGCCAAAATATACCGAGTGTGTATGTCATCGCTAACTGGCGGTAGAGGTAGGAAATTGGCGCGTGGGAGGGTGTAGCACCCATGCGCACCCAGAATGGGCGCGGCATTTGTCGGCCCTCGGCGGCGGGGCGCAAACGGCTTGTCGAACCTCATGGCTGTCGCCCCAGCCGTGCCCAGTAGCGCTGGATCGTGCTTTTGCCGGGTGTTCGCGCCGCGCCGAACCGTTCGAGGCACAAAGTATAGGTGTCCTTCAGTAGTTGCCGGCCCAAGCATTCTGCCAGGAACGCCGCCACGGCCGGATCGTGATCGATGCGGCATCGTGGGTTGGCGAGCAGCCGGGCCGGGGACACGTCCGCCACGGCAAGCTTGCGCCGGCAGTCCAGCAACTCGGCGTAGTGAGCGAGCGGGATCGTCACCACTTCGACGCCGGAGATGACCGCCACGGGCGGGTGTGCGGGATGCTCAGACATGCGGTCGGTCTGCCTCCGGGTGTGCCCCCGGCCGTTCGGCGAGGTCCGCGCCGGCCATGCGGATCAAGAAGGCAATCTGGCCCTCGTCCAGATGGCCGCGCGCCTCCCACGTGGCCTCGATCGCCGCGAGGCGTCGCCGATGCAGGCCGATCACGCCGGCCGGCACCTTGGAGCCGCCACAAGCGGTGCCCTGCAACCGCTCTTCCGGCCGCGCTGTCGGCTCACCCTGCCGGGCATCGCCGACGCGCGGGCCACGAAGAAGCGCATCGACTTCACACGCGATCCGGAGCGCTTCCGGATGCAGGCTGGGCCGCGCCGTCGTCAGGCCGGCCAAGTAGTCGAGCGAGACGCCGAGCGCCGTCGCGATGCTCACGGCGGTGCCGATGGTGGGATTGCGCGCCCTGCCGTTCTCAAGCTCCCAGACATGCGACTTCGTGAGGTTCGCGTTGTCGGCGAGGGCTTGCAGCGACAAGCCGCGCGCCACCCTCAGTTCCTTCATCCGGCGCGCGATGGTGCCGGCGATGAATTCGGCGCTCGCAACAGCCACAGGAGGATGGGCGGTGTCCTCAGACATCACCTTGCCTCTCTTCACGATCGCGGCGAACAAAGTCGCAAACAGAGGTGTAACATGGGACGCGTGACAATCCGAATTTGACAATGGCGGCCTTCCGAACATCGTCAACATCTGCGGATTGTACGCGTGACATGATGAAGTTACGCACCTCAGGATCCTTATCGAGGCGAGAAAGTCGGCGGCGGCGCGGTCGTTCGAGGGTGAGTTGCTTAGAACCGCCTTTGCCCACTGCATCTCGCAACGCTCGCAGCGCCCGGTACTCTCCCGCGTCCACAATCGCGATCTCAACGCCGCCGACCTGGGCGAAGGCCGGCAAGCCGGCAGGATCGTCCAGCCCGCGCGCCGCCCGGCCGGATGGCGCCTTCTTCAAGGCGGCTTGAACGCCCCTCGAAACCTGCCCGCCGTTGCCCGCGCCGCTCATGGCTCCCCCCGCTTGTGCATCGGGATGCCCAGCAGTTCCGCCCGCATGAAGGCCACGGTCTCGGTAGAGAGGCCCTTGTGCCGCGCGGCGGCGTCCAGGGCCTTGCCAGCCGCCTTCGCCAGCCGCGCCGCCACCTCAGCCTCAAGCTTCTGCCGGTGCTCGGTCGAGGTTTTCTGCGCCATGACGATGGACTGGTAGGCGCGCGACAGTTCCATCGCCTGTTTCGGCGATTTGTTGCCGGCCCCGTCCTCGACAAGCTCGGTGATGAGCGTCTTCAAGAACTCGCCGAGGTGCATGGTGGAACGGCCGATGTCCGCCGGCTCAAGATCGTCCGCCATGCTTTCGTAGAGCGCCTTAGTGTTGTGTATCCGCCGCTGTGCGGCGGCGACGCGCATCGCCCGCTTGTTGAAGGCGGTGCTTTTGATGCCCTCGATCCCCTTGGCCGCGAGGCGGGCGTTGAGTTCGACGCGGATGTCTTCCTGCGTGCGCTTGCGCTGCGCGAGCTCGCGCATCGCCCACACCACGTCGTCTTCCGCTTCCTCCGGCAGGAGATCGAAGGCGGTTAAGCGGCCCCGGCCGGCCATGTCAGGCCCCCAGCGCCGGTTGCTTGATGCCCTCGATCCGGCCACGCCGAAGGATGTGATCGACGCCGGCCGTCGAGATCTCGGCGATCAGCACCGTGCCCACCTCGGTCATCTTGATCGCGCCGATCTCCTCCATCTTGCGCAGTTGGGTCCGAACCCATTCGCGCGTGCGGAAGTGGCCCGACGCCTCCAAAAACTGCGTGCACAGCATGTCGTTCAGCCGGCCGTCGCTCTGCTGGTAGAGCGTCGTCAGGAGGGCGAGGCGCGCATCCTCCTCGATGGCGCGCGTGACGTTCTGGCTCACTTGTGTGGTCTCCTCTTTCTCTCTGCCTGGAACCTCAGGCGGCGGCTTCCATGAACGGGTCGAGCGGACTGGCCTCGCCGTAGTCCACCGGCCCGGCACCCAGGCGGCTTGCGGGCGACGGGCACAGCTTCAAGCCGGAGCGGAGCCGCCTGCGCAGGTTGTAGACGGATCGTTCCGAGAGGCCGGCGGCGCGGGCGGCCCCGGCGACGCTGGCACCTTCGTCCAGGGCATGGCTGGCGGCCAGCCATGCCCTTTGCAGCTTCCCGGCTGGGCCTTGCGGCAGGGGGATCGTCTTGCAGACGTAGCGCCGCTGTAGCGCCTCGACGCCCTTGCTCCCGACCACCCGCAACAGCCAGTGATCCACCGGGACTTTGCGGGGCACGTAGAGGCGAGCGCCGCCCCGCGTCCAGGCGAGCTTCACGGCCGCTTCGAGGCCCGCCGCCTCGGCCACGAGGCGCAGCGCGGCCGGGAGGTGCAGGGCATCGAGCGCCTGGCGGTCCATCGCCTCACTCATGCGCCCGCCCCGTGTCGGAACGCGCCCATCCGCGTCCGAGGCCGGGAGGCGGCTTCCCCGGCGGTGGCTTGGCGAGCCCGGCCGGCGCAGCTACCTCTTGCGGCTATCGCCGTCGCCGGCTGTCTCGGCCGGCACGGCTTCGCGCGCGGGAGGCGCAGCATGGTCGCCATCCGCACGGCGCAGCCGCTTAACCGCACACCGGCCGGGATCGGCTCTCGGCCGGCAGCGCCGGAGCGGCCAACCGTGGCTTCGAGCAACGTACCGGGACCGCCGGAGGCGGATGCGCTCGCGGAGGCTCTGGGAACCGTTCTGGCGGCGGTCCACCACCGCGCGGCGGCGGTGCGCGCGAGCGTCAACGACGTGCCTGATACTCTTTCTCTTTACGCTCTTCCTCCTCGCGCTCAAGTCTGCGCGCAAGGATACTGCGCTGCATATGGAGGGGGAGGTGGGCGTACTTGGGGTCGAGATCGATGCCGGGATCACTCACAGCAAACCTCTCAGGCGTTCGGTGCGCTCAAGGCTGGCCTTGACCTTGGCTTGTTTCGCCCCGTGCTCACGGTCGCGGCGGGTGCCGGGCGCCTCGCGGACGGCCCGCCCGATCTCCGCGTCTTCCTCGCGTAGGGTGACGTTCGCGCCGATCGGCGCGGGCTCCGGCGATCCGGCCCGCTCGGCCGAGCGCCGCATGCGCTCGCCGAGGTCGAGGGGCCGCGCCATGGCGATCAGGTCCTTCGCGGTCGTCTGCGCCGCGCGCTCGCGCACCGTCGCCTCCACGGCGCCGTCCTTCGACAGGAACGGATACTCGGTATCCTCTTGAGCGATCCCGATGTGCCGACCGTCCATCGTGAACACCGGCACGGCGTTCCACGTGGTGTACTTCGGCAGGCGAATGGTGACGCGCTCGCCCTCATATTCGAACAGCTCGGGGCAGTAGAATTCCACGGCGTTGGCCTGGATCTTCCCCCGGCGGACGATACGGGTCTCGGCGGTGGAGAACGCCATGAACAAGGCGTTCTCGTCGGCGGTGGTCCGGGTCCAGCCGTCCCGTAGGGCGTGGTGGTAGGCGTCGTTGGGGGAGAGGCCCTTGAGGCCACCCGATTGGGCCCGGCTGTTGTAGTAGGCGAGCCGGCCATTCACCTCGTCCCGGTAGGCGTCGATGCCGAGGCCGTAGGGGGTCGGCGCGCGGCCGACGTTGGCCGTCTTCGACTTCATCCTGTCGCCGCCGATGTAGCCGGGTAGCGAGGCGAACAGGGTCCGCTCGATGATGCCGAAAGCCCCTTCGATCAGCCCCTTGGCCTGCGCGTTGTAGGGTCGGGCATTCACGAGCGGGTCGGTGCGGTCGAAGGCCTCGCCACGGAAGCCCGTGAGCTGCATCGCATCCTTAAGGAAGTCAGCGAACAGGTACTCAGACCCGTTGTCGAGGTAGAGCATCGCCGGCATGCCCCAGGCCGGGTCACGGACCATGTTGAGGAAGCTGGCGATCAGGTCGCTGTTGCGGATGCCGGTGCCAGCGTCGCACAACACCACGTCCCAGCGGATGCGGCGGGTGCCGACATCCTTCCACGCGATCAGCTTCGGCGTGGCCGTAGTGCCGTCAGCCCGCTCGATCAGCGTGTCGGTGTGGTGCACATCGCCGAGCACGAGCCCCATGGGCGGGATGCCGGTGGTGCTTCGGCGGATGCGGGGCCGGGCATCCTCGAACGCCTTGCGGTCGTGCTTGAACTCGTGGCCGCGCCGCACCCGCTTGTCCCGCTCCACGAAGGGGCGGGGGAGGGCGCAGGCTTCGACAAGGGCTGTCGCGGTGCCGGCGAAGCCGGCGGCGGCGGTGAGGTCCTGAAGGCGCTCGGAGGCGAGGCGCATCACGTCGCCGAGGCTGGCGTTGCTGCCCCACAGGTCGCGCACGTCCTGCCGTACCTCGGCGGCGATCCGCTCCCTGGTCTCCGGGTCGAGGTGCGCCGTGGCCCGGTCCCACTTCCTGGTCAGGATGAGCTTGGGGGCGGTGCCGGTGCGCTTGCTTCGGCCCAGGGCGGTCATGTCGCCGTCGCCGTAGCGCTCGATCCACCGCTGGATCGTGCGCTCGGGGACGCGCTCGCGGCGCTGATGGATGGGGTGGTAGTGTTCGCGCCCGGCGATCTCCCGGACGGCCGTTGCGCGCTCGGATGTGCCGGCCTTGGCGGCGAGGGCAGGGCGGATCACGCTGAACCGCCACTCGCGCAGTTCCAGCGCCGCATCGGTGCGCAGCGGCTCGGGCTTCAACGCCCGTTGAAGCTCCTGCCAGCGCTGTTGAAGGCCAACGGGAAGGCTATCGACGCGGACTTCGAAAGCGTTGCCTGCGCGGCCACCACCCCGTGGGGTGCGCGTTGGACGCACCTCTAGATTGACGCCGTGCCATTGGAGCGAGGAGCCGGAAATAATCGCGGCAAGCGCCTTGGCGCCTCCTCGCCGGGTCATACCCGCGAGTTGGCTGAATGCGACTGTGCCTATCCAGACGCTCATCCCAGTCACGCCGAGATCCGAACGAGAGCAGCGAGGCGCTGCCTCAGATCACGAGCGGCTGGGCCATCTCGACGCCCCGTGAGGACGGAAGTCGCCCACTGCCGAGATATGCCGTTGGCCTCGCACCACTTCGTAAGGGAGGTGCCCTGCTGTACAAGCGACCCGCGGACGGCTCGGAGCAGATCAGGCGACGGGGACGGCATCGCATCAACCTTTTTGAAGTCAGAATGCAATCATGGTTGCATTCTGACTTCAGGTCAACGGTCCATGCCAGAAAATCCGGCCATCGCGTATATCGACGCTTTAAAAGCTAAGCTGGCGTGTTCCAGCGACGAGCAACTTTCGCGGAGGCTTGGCCTTGGCAAGAGCACACTTGCCTCATGGCGGCTTCGCGCAAGCGTTCCCAAGCGTGTTCGGGACTATGTGCTTGTCGAGTATGGAATTGATTATGATCGTATCGTCCAGAACGATGATGGCCGAGAGAAAGTTATTCGCGACCAGATACAAACGGCTTTCTACATCTCGATTTTAAGAATTGGTCGTTATCTGACGGAGGGAGATTTAGTCGAGGTCGCGTCATGGATTGCCGGTAATGAGCACCTGATAAGGAACTTCTTCATGGGCGACTTCGAGAAAGAGTTCGGAAAGATATACAATAACCCAGAAGAGTTCACGCAGATGTTGATGCGAGTGGCGCGTGGCGAACAAGGAGGCCCTGAGGCCATCTTGAGCTTCAAGCGGCAGCAACAGGAGGGTGCCAGTGAGCATGGCGAGTTCCCCACCTAGTTCCCCACCTCTCCTTCGGTGCGCGGTCGTTGCAGCTTCAGTTCTCCACTGACGCGCTGTTTTTGCAATGATCTCAGATGTCTAGCCGTGGTGCTTCGATAAGTGGCGCTGGCGGCGCGTGGCGGTTCTCAGCCAGTGACTGGGGAACCATTGCGAACCGCCTAAGTTATTGAAGTTGCTTGCTTTCGCTGAAGCTGCCCGCCATTTAGCTTTAGCCGTCCGCCGCCATTTTTCGATCGCGTCCCCAAAACCGAGGCCTTCGAGGATCGCCTCACCGTTCGCATAAGATATATTATGGAACCAAAAGATCGATCGGTGAGCCAGTTTACCCCCGATCAACCATAAACCGCGTCGATTTTCCGGGATTTCGGCCCCCCCGATCTCGACCGTCGTCGAACGCCGCTCCGGGACGCAGGGCCCACGAACGACCCGGTGACCATGCTCCTGCATCAAGGATTCACGCTGGTGGCAAGGACAGGGTGCGGGCCTCTCGCAATCGTCACAATCATCGGGCAACACGTGGAAACATTTCCGGTCGTCCAGACACGTCGCCATGCTGATCCGCTTCCTCACCGGCCTGACCCTCGCCGGCCCGCTCGCCGTATCCGCCGTGGGCGCCCAGCCCGATGCGCCGCCGGTCACCGGTCCCTCGAGCCCGGCCCCGGCCACACGGCTGCCGGTGAAGCTGCCGCGGCTCGCCGCGTTGCTGGGACGGGACGGCGACGTGCGGATCGTGGCCTTCGGCTCCTCCTCGACGGAAGGAGCGGGTGCCTCGTCGCCGGCCATGGCCTACCCTGCCCTGCTGGAGCGCGACCTCGCGGAGCGTCTCCAGATCGGCGCGTCGAGTCGCCGCTCGATCACGGTGATCAACCGCGGCAAGGGCGGCGACACCGCCGAGGCGATGGCGCGGCGCCTGGAGCGCGACGTGCTGGCCGAGCGCCCCGACCTCGTGGTCTGGCAGACCGGCAGCAACGATCCGCTCGCCGGCGTGCCGCTGGAGCGCTTCGTCGCGCTGACCCGCGAAGGGATCCTGGCGATCCGCGCGACCGGGGCCGACGTGGTGCTGATGGACCAGCAATGGTGCCGCAAGCTCTCGGGGGCCGAGGGCGCCGAGCGCTACGGCGAGGCGCTGCACGCGCTCGCCGCCGAACTCGGCGTGCCGGTGATCCGCCGCCGCGCCCTGATGCAGGCCTGGGTCTCGCACGGCCTGATGACCCCGGCCCAGATGATCGGCCCCGACGGCCTGCACATGACCGATGCCGGCTACCGCCAGCTCGCCAAGGCGGCCGCCGCCCAGATCCTCGTCGGTGCCGGCCTGGTCCAGCCCTCGCTCGCCCGGAACTGACCGGGGCAGGGGGATCTTTCAGATGGGGAAAGCCCCCTCCCCGCCTTCACGCCGTCCCATGAAGCAGGCCGAACTCACCGAGGCGGCCTTGGCCGTCTTCCTCGATGCCTTCTACGCCCGGGTGCGCCGCGATCCGCTGATCGGGCCGATCTTCGCGCAAAAGATCCCGGACGAGGCGTGGCCGGCTCACCTCGCCACGATCCGCGATTTCTGGTCGTCGGTGCTGCTGAAGACCGGCCGTTACAAGGGCAACCCGTTCGGCCGGCATCTCGGCATCGAGGGGATCGCACCCGCGCATTTCGCGCGCTGGCTCGGCCTGTTCGAGGAGACCGCCGGGGAGGTTTTCGTGCCCGAGAGCGCCTCGGTTCTCGTGGAGCGGGCGCATCGCATCGGCGACAGCCTCAAGGCCGGTTTGTTCTTCCGGCCGGAGATGCGAGGGGGGCGGGCTTGACGCCACGGGCGCGGAGGCACGGGCTCTTCCGGCAGCGTTGCGGTTCTGGATGGCTTCGCTCACGCTCGCGATGACAGTCCGGGTCACCCTCTCCGGAAAGGGCGGGAGCGGACCGCTTCACCACGGCAGCAGGCCGAGCGATCGGTTTGAGAATCGGCCTCATACGACTCCGGTTGATGACTTCGGCCTGTTCTGCGTCATTGCGAGGCGAAGCGGTGGCAATCCAGGGCGCAACCTTTCCGGAGATGTCGCGCCCTGGATCGCTTCGCAGCCGCTCGCGATGACGGAGGATGGCGAAACCCGAAGTGATCAATCGGAAACGGTATCAGAGGTCGACCGTCGCCGTCAGCCCGTCATAGGCCGGCACCACGCTCGCCGGCAGCTTCTTCGCCAGCGTGGCATAGTCGAGATCGGTGTGGAGGTTGGTGAGGATCGCCCGCCGCGGCGCGAGCGCCTCGATCAGCGCCAGCGCGTCCGAGACCGAGTAATGCGACGGGTGAGGGGTCTCGCGCAGGGCGTCGATGATGAGCAGGTCGAGGCCGCGCAGGCGCGCCTTGGCCGCCTCGGGCATCAGGCTGACGTCCGGGGCGTAGGCGGCCGGGCCGAAGCGGAAGCCGTGGGCTTCCTCGTTGCCGTGCTCCATCGCGAAGGCCTCGGCCTCGATCGGGCCGCCCGCGCCGTCGATCGTCAGCGGTTCGCCCGCCCGCATCGCGTGCAGGTCGAGGATCGGCGGGTAGGCGCTGCCCGGCGGCGTCTCGAAGGCGTAGCCGAAGCGCCGGATCAGCATCGCGCGGGTGAGGGGATCGGCATGGACCGGGATGCGCCGGCGCATGTGGATGACGAGCGGGCGCACGTCGTCGATGCCGTGGGTGTGGTCGGCATGCGCGTGGGTGTAGAGCAGGGCGTCGAGGCGGGTGACGCCGGCGTCGATGAGCTGCTCGCGCAGGTCCGGCGAGGTGTCGATGAGCACCGTGGTGGCCCCCTGCCCTCGTCCCGCTCCTTCGCGCCGCTCCACCAGCAGCGAGCAGCGGCGGCGGCGGTTGCGCGGGTCGGACGGGTCGCAGGCGCCCCAGCCGTAACCGACCCGCGGCACGCCGCCGGACGAGCCGCAGCCCAGGATGCGCAGGCTCAGGCTCGGCATGCGCCCTCCCCTTCGCTCATGGGCCCACGCCCTCGACCGCCGCGGCCTTGGAGAACAGCCGGTAGAAGTTGGCCGTGGTGGTCTCGCAAAAGTCCTCGAAGGGCAGGCCGAGGGTCTTTGCCAGCACGCGGGCGGTGTCGGCGGTGTAGGCCGGCTCGCAGCGCCGGCCCCGGTGCGGCTCCGGGGCGAGGAACGGCGCGTCGGTCTCGACCAGGATGCGGTCGAGCGGCACGCTGCGGGCGATGTCGCGCAAGGCGTCCGAGCGGCGGAAGGTGACGATGCCGGAGAACGACACCGACAGGCCGAGTTCGACCCCGACTTGCGCCAGCCGGGCGCCGGACGAGAAGCAGTGCAGCACCGCCTTGAACGGCCTTTTGCCCATCTCGTCGCCGAGCACCGCCTCCATCTGCGCGTCGGCGTCGCGGGAATGGATCACCAGCGGCAGGCCGGAGAGGCGGGCGGCCTCGACATGCGCGCGCAGCACCCGCTCCTGCACCGCTTCCGGCGCGGCGTCCTCGTAATGGTAGTCGAGCCCTGCCTCGCCGATGCCGACGCAGCGCGGGGCTTCGGCCAGCGCGGCGATCCGGTCCGCCGGCACGTCGGGTTCCTCGGCGGCGCCGTGCGGGTGGGTGCCGACCGTGTACCAGACCGCCGCGTGCGCCTCGGCCAGGGCCCGGTAGCGGTCGGCCTTGGCCACCCGCGTCGAGATGGTGAGGAGGCGCGTCACGCCGGCCTCGGCCGCGCGGGCGATCACCCCGGGGATGTCGTCCGCGAAGTCGGGAAAGTCGAGATGGCAGTGGCTGTCGACCAGCATGGTCTCTTTTGACGGATCTTTTGGGGGAAGGAGCGATCCGGGGCGGCGGCCTTCTCAGGCCGTCGCCTCCGGCTTCTCGAAGCGCGGGAAGATCGGGGCCGGGGCGGGCAGCGCCGTGCCGGCCTGCAAGCGGTGGGCTTCGCCGACGAAGGCGAAGCTGCGCCGGTCCACCGGCACGGCGAGCAGGTCGAGCAGCGCCCCGCCCGCCGTCGGCACGAAGGGCTGCACCATCAGGCCGACCCGGCGCAGGGTCTCGACCGTGACGTAGAGCACGCTGTTCATGCGCGCCGGATCGGACTTGCGCAGCTTCCACGGCTCCTCGGAGGCGAAGTAGCGGTTGGTCTCGGCCACCACGGCCCAGAGCTCGGCCAGGATCGCGTGCAGGGCGAGATCCCGCATCAGCCCCCTCGCCTTCTCCGGCAGCGCGGCGGCGGCGGCGAGCAGGCGCTGATCGGCCTCGGTGAAGGCACCGGGCTCAGGCACGACTCCGGAAGAATTCTTCGCGATCATCGAGAGCGAGCGCTGGGCGAGGTTGCCGAGGTCGTTGGCGAGGTCCGCGTTGATGCGGTTGATGATCGCCTCGTGGTCGTAGTTGCCGTCGCCGCCGAAGGGCGCCTCGCGCAGGAGGAAGTAGCGCACCGGATCGACGCCGTAGGTGCCGACGAGATCGAGCGGATCGACCACGTTGCCGAGCGACTTCGACATCTTCTCGCCGCGGCTGAGGAAGAAGCCGTGGCCGAACACGCGCCGCGGCAGCGGCAGCCCGGCCGACATCAGGAAGGCCGGCCAGTACACCGCGTGGAAGCGGACGATGTCCTTGCCGATGACGTGGAGCGACGCCGGCCAGAACCGGGCGTTCGGCGCCTCCGCGTCGGGAAAGCCCGTCACCGTGAGATAGTTCGTCAGCGCATCGACCCAGACGTACATGACGTGGCCCGGCCGGTCCGGCACCGGCACGCCCCAGTCGAAGGTGGTGCGGCTGATCGAGAGATCCTTGAGGCCGGAGCGCACGAAGCTCGCGACCTCGTTCATCCGCGTCTCGGGACCGAGGAAGTCCGGCTGCGCCGCGTAGAGCTGCAGGAGCCGGTCCTGGTACTTGGACAGGCGGAAGAGGTAGTTCTCCTCCTCCATCCACTCGACCGGCGTGTCGGTCTTGGCCGAGCGGCGGCTGCCGTCGGGGCCGGGCACCGTCTCGGCCTCGTCGTAATAGGCCTCGTCGCGCACCGAGTACCAGCCGGCGTACTTGGCGAGATAGATGTCGCCGTTGGCCTCCATGCGCCGCCACAGCGCCTGCGCGGCGGCGTAGTGGTCGGGCTCGGTGGTGCGGATGAAGCGGTCGTAGGCGCAGTCGAGCCGGTCGGCCATCGCCTTGAAGCGCCCGGCCATGTCGTCGACGAAGGCGCGCGGCGTCACGCCGGCCCGGGCCGCCGTCTGCTGGATCTTGAGGCCGTGCTCGTCGGTGCCGGTGGTGAACAGCACCTCGCGCCCGTCGAGACGGTGGAAGCGGGCGATGGCGTCGGCGGCGATCACCTCGTAGGCGTGGCCGATATGCGGCGCGCCGTTGGGGTAGGAGATCGCCGTGGTGATGAGGAAGGGCTCGTTCGCCGTCTCGCTCGCGCTCACGTCAGAAGATGTCCCGGATGGTCTGAACGTCGGACTGTCATGCCTTGTGGCGCGAAACCGTCCCGCGACGCAACCGGACCTCGGAGCCTTCCCAGGGCCATCGCTCGAAGCCGCATGAGCGGCTTCGCGGCGCGAAAGCCTGAGCCCGCGGACGCGGGCGCCGGCGTCTGAGGCTTGCAAAAAACCCAGGGCCATCGCTTGAAGCGATGGCCCTGGGAGCCTTCCTCAGGGCCTCGGAGCGGTCGCGCCCGCCAGTTCCCGGAACGCCGCGAGCACCAGCGGCCGGCGGTCGAGGTTGTACACCGCCGCCTCGCGGGCCGAGGCCGCGATGCGCTCGGCGGCCTCGACCAGCGCCAGCAGGCGGGCCGGGCCCTCGCCCCGGCGGCGGTCGATCTCGGCGGCGACGTGGCGCTGGATCGCGTCGAGGGCGGTGGCGAGCAACGGTTCGGCGTCGCGGCCGGCGAGCGTCTCGGCGAGCTTGAGCACGCGCCGCCCGTCGGGCTCGGGCAGGCCGGCGAGGAGCGCCGAGACCTCCGCCTCGACCGCGGCGGTGGCGGGGTCGAGGAGCGCCACGGCGCGGGCGACCGAGCCCTCGCAGAGCGAGGCCGCCCGGGTCAGCGCCGCCGCGTCGGGCCGGGCGAAGGGCGCCGGGAAATCCGCGATCACCGCGCGCACCTCGTCCTCGCCGAGGGGGCGCAGCGCCAGCGCGCGGCAGCGGGAGCGGATCGTCGGCAGCAGGCGGCCGGGCGCGTGGGAGACGATGAGGAAGATGGCCCGCGGCGGCGGCTCCTCGATCATCTTCAGGAGCGCGTTGGCGCTGTTGGCGTTCAGATCCTCGGCGCTGTCGACGATGCAGACGCGCCAGCCCCCCTCCCCGCCCGCGGTGGCGCCGAACAGGGCGAGCGCCTCGCGGGCGGCATCGACCGAGATGCGGGTCGGCAGCGTCTTGGCGCCGGGCGCCTGGACCCGGCGGAGCGCGATCAGGTTCGGGTGCGACAGGGCCGCCACCTGCCGCGCGGCCGGGTGGTCCTCCGGCACGTCGAGCCCATCGGGGGCGGAGAGCGTGCGCGGGTCGGCGACGAGCCGGCGCGCCACCCGGTAGGCGAGCGTCGCCTTGCCGATGCCCGCGGGACCGCCGATCAGCCACGCGTGATGGAGCCGGCCCGAGGCCAGGGCGCCGACGAAGGCGGCCTCGGCCCGGGGCTGGCCGACGAGGCGGGTCTGCTCGCGCGGGCGCGGCACGTGGGCGAGGTCGCCGGCCTCGGCCTCGGTGCGGGCGGGATCAGGCCGCATGGCCGTGCCCCTCCCGGCCCTGCCCTTTTCCCGCGGAAGGCAGAAGGTCCGGCCGCCACGCGGCGACGCTCGCGCGGATCGCGGCCTCGACCGCGTCCGGGCCGGGGCTCGCATCGATCACGCGGCAGCGCTCCGTCTCGGCCTCGGCGATGGTGCGGAAGGCCGCCCGCAGGCGCTCGTGGAAGCTCGGAGCCTCCGCCTCGAAGCGGTCGGTCTCCCCACCCTCCCCGCGGCGCCGCGCCCGGGCGAGCCCGGCCTCGGGCGGCAGATCGAGGATCAGGGTGAGATCGGGGCGCAAGTCCCCCAGCGTCACCCGTTCGAGGCTGGCGATCAGCCCCGGCTCCAGGCCGCCCGCCGCCCCCTGATAGGCGCGGGTCGAATCCGAAAAACGGTCGCACAGCACGATCGCACCGCGCTTCAGGGCCGGGCGGATCAGACCCTCGATGTGGTCGATGCGGGCGGCGGCGAACATCAGCGCCTCGGCGAAGGGCCCGTAGGGCTTGGCCACGCCCCGCAGCAGGGCGGCGCGCAACGCCTCGGCGCGCGGCGTCCCGCCCGGCTCGCGGGTGGTCACGACCTCGCGCCCGCTGTCCTGCCTGCTCTCTCGGCGCAGGGCCTCGGCGAGACGCGCGATCTGGGTGGACTTGCCCGCCCCCTCTCCGCCCTCGAAGGTGATGAAGACGCCCGGCGGCGCATCGCTCGACATGGGGTGGGGGCTAGCACAGCGGACGGCGGGGCGCGACCGTGGCGGCGTGATGATCCTGCCGAGAGCATGGTGCGAAACCAGCCGATGTCGCGGTGCCGGATGGCTTCGCCATTCGGCTCGCAATGACGATCCGGCATCCTACGCTGCCGCGCCCTTGCGCCCCGTCAGCCAGGAGGCGGCCAGCACCACGAGCCCGACCGCGGCGATCAGGAGGGTCGAGGCGGCGTTGATCTCCGGGTTCACCCCGAGCCGGACCTGACTGTAGATCCGCATCGGCAGGGTGGTGGCGCCGGGGCCCGAGACGAAGCTCGCGATCACGAGGTCGTCGAGCGACAGGGTGAAGGCGAGCAGGAACCCGGCCGCGACCGCGGGTGCGATCAGCGGCAGGGTGATGCCGAAGAACACGCGGGCCGGCGCGGCGCCGAGATCGGCGGCGGCCTCCTCCAGGGAGCGGTCGAGGCCTTTCAGGCGGGCGCCCACCACCACCGCGACGAAGCCGGTGGCGAAGGTCGCATGCGCGATGACGAGGGTCGCGATGCCCCGGTCGAGGCCGATGCCGACGAAGAGCAGCAGCAGCGACAGGCCGGTGACGACTTCCGGCATCACCATCGGCGCGTAGAGCAGCCCGGTATAGGCGCCGCGCCCCGGAAACCGCCCGTGCCGGTCGAGCGCCAGCGCGGCGCATGTGCCGAGCACCCCGGCGATCGAGGCCGAGAGGACGGCGACCTCGAGCGAGACGAGCGCCGCGGCGATCAGCGGGCCGTCCTGGAACAGCACGCCGTACCAGCGGGTCGAGAACCCGCCCCAGACGGTGACGAGCTTCGACGCGTTGAAGGAATAGGCGATCAGCACCGCGATCGGCGCGTAGAGGAAGGTCAGCGCGAGGGTGAGAACGGTGCGGGCGAAGCGGCTCATCGTCCGGCCTCCTCGCGACGCGTCTCGGCCTCGCGGAACAGCACCACGGGGCCGACCACGAGGATCAGCAGCAGCACGGCGACCGCCGAGGCGAGCGGCCAGTCGCGGTTCGAAAAGAACTCGCTCCACAGCACGCGGCCGAGCATCAGCGTGTCCGAGCCGCCCAGCAGGTCCGGGATGATGAACTCGCCGACCATCGGGATGAAGCAGAGCAGCGCGCCGGCGGCGAGGCCGGGCAGGCTCAGCGGCAGGGTGACGGTGAAGAAGGCCCGCGCCCGCCCGGCGCCGAGATCGGCGGCGGCCTCGGTGAGCGCCGGGTCGAGCCGGCTCATCGCCGCGTGGAGCGGCAGCACCATGAAGGGCAGGTAGGCGTAGACGAGCCCGATCAGCACGCCGTAGGGGCTGTCGAGGATCGGCAGCGGCGCCCCGATCAGGCCGAGCTTCAGCAGGGCGGCGTTGAGCAGCCCTTCGGGCTTGAGGATCGCGATCCAGGCATAGACCCGGATCAGAAAGCTCGTCCAGAACGGCACGATCACGAGCGCCACCAGGATCGGCTGCCGGCGGGCGGAGGCGCGGGCCATGGCGTAGGCCGTCGGCGTGCCGATCAGGGCGAGGATCGCGGTGGCGAGCGCGGCGTAGCCGAGGGAGGAGAGGGCGGCGTCGCGGTAGAGCGCGTCGGCCGCGATCATCTGGTAGTTCTGGAAGTCGAGCGCCTCGAAGAACTCGCGCCAGCCCTCCAGGCCGCCGTCCCATTCGAGCACCGGCAGGTAGGGCGGCTGGGCGGTGGCCGGCGAGGAGAAGCTGATCTTCAGCGTCACCGCGAAGGGCACGAGGAAGAACAGGGCGAGCCACAGGAAGGGCAGGCCCCGCACGAGGCCGCGGCTCATCCTGATACCAAGCGGCGCCGATCCCGACGGGGGGTCGGGATCGGCGCGTCCGGCGGATGGCCGCCGCCCCGTATTCGCGGGGGCCGCCGGCGATGAGCGATCGTCGCCGATCGGTACAGGGGGCTGCGGCGGGCCGCTCATGCGGGCAGGATCCGCGCGGCGTCCGCGGGCACCGCGACGGTGACGCGCTCGCCGACGGACGGGATCGGGCCGGGCGTCGGCAGGGCGGCGGAGGCGCGCCAGGACGTGCCGTTCGCCATCTCGATCCGGTAGCGGATGCGATCGCCCAAAAAGGTCGCCTCGGTGAGCGTGCCGGGCAGGCCGCCCTCCCCGCCCACGACCAGCCGCTCGGGGCGGACCGCGATCACGACGGCGTTGCCCGCCGCGCCCTCCCCGCTCGCGCGGATCGGTCCGAGCGCGGTCTCGACACTCCGAAAAGCGCCGGGCTCCGCCGGCCCGAGGCGGCCGTCGATCAGGTTCACGTCGCCGAGGAGACCCGCGATGGAGCGGCTCGCCGGGCGCTCGTAGAGGTCGCGCCCCGGCCCCACCTGCACGAGGCGCCCGCGTTCCATCACGCCGATCCGGTCGGCGAGCGCCATCGCCTCCCCGGCGTCGTGGGTGACGACGACGAAGCTGGTGCCGAGCCGCCGCTGGATCGCCCGCAACTCGCCTTGCGTCTCCTCGCGCAGGGCGCGGTCGAGCGCCCCGAGGGGTTCGTCGAGGAGCAGGAGGCGCGGCTCGCGGGCGAGCGCGCGGGCCAGGGCCACGCGCTGGCGCTGGCCGCCCGAGAGCCTGTCCGGGCGGCGTGCCTCGAACCCTTCGAGCCGCACGAGCCGGAGGAGGTCCCTGACGCGCGCCGCGACCTGCACCCGGTTCAGGCCCAGACCCTTCAGCCCGTAGGCGAGGTTGGCCGCCACGCTCATGTGCGGGAACAGCGCGTAGGACTGGAACATCATGTTGACCGGCCGCCGATGCGGCGGCAGCGCCGTCAGGTCGGTGCCGCCGAGCCGGATCGCCCCGGAATCCGGCGCCTCGAACCCGGCCACCATCCGCAGCAGGGTGCTCTTGCCGCAGCCGGAAGGCCCGAGCAGACAGAAGAACTCGCCGCCCGCGAGATCGAGGCAGACGCCATCGACGGCCGTGTGCGCGCCGAAGCGCTTGGTGACCCGCTCCAGATGGAGCCTCCGGTCCGGGTGAGGGAGGGGGGCGTGCAAGATGCGTTCTTGAACCAGCGTCGCGGTGAGCCCTGGGTCGTGCGTTCAGGTATCCTCGCGCAGCGCCTCCTGCACCCGCGCCTCCAGCAGGTCGGGGCGGCGGATGACGAGGGCGCCGCGGGTGCGGTCGATCAGGCCCTCGCCCGCCATCACCGTGAACTCGCGGGTCACCTGCTCCCGGCGGCAGCCGATGCGGGCGGCGAGCACGTGGTGGTAGGGCGGCGGCGTCACCACCCGCTCGCCGTCCTGTCCGGCCCGCGGCACGGACAGGCGCAGCAATTCGGCGTAGAGCCGGTGGCGCAGGTCGAGCAGCGCGTGTTCCATCAGCCGGGTGTTCAGCTCGCGCACGCGCTTGGCGAGCAGGCGGAACAGCCGGTCGGCGATGGCCTCCGAGGCGAACACGATCTGGCGGAAGACGGGGGCCGGCACCACGCAGACCTCGCCGCGGGTCAGCGCCGTGACGTTGGCCGAGCGGCCGATCCCGTCGAGGGCCGCGAGTTCGCCGAAGAAGGCGCCGGTGCGCATCTCGCCGAGGATGACCTCCTTGCCCGATTGCGAGCGGTTGAGGATGCGCACCTCGCCCATGGCGAGGAAGTACACGTCGGTCGAGATGTCGTCGTAATCGACGAGCGTCTCGTTCTCGTCGAAGCGCCGCCAGTGGCAGCGCGTCTCGAATGGGGAGAGATCGACACCCGGTTCCTTGAAGAACGGGATGCTCGCCAACCGGCCTGTCGCCACGCCTCTGTAACCTTGAGTCTTCGCGCGTCGCCCGGATGGTGAGGCTCCCGCCGAAGCGGGTCAAGCCGTGGCGGGGGCAAGCCGACTCGATTGACGTGGACGGCGCTCCGTGCCGCCCCGTCGCCGAACCGACCGCGGCCCAGGGGGCCCGAGGCCCCATCCTCGCCCGACCGGCCGGGCATGTCGGGCGGACGCTCGCCGGCCCCAGGCCGCAATGGCGGCAAAACACCAGAGTGTGAAGCACTTAGCCGAGGGATGAACAAGCAATCCCCATTGGGCTTTCATGAATTCGTTCATTCCGCAATATGTTTTTTGCACCGCATGCAATCATTTTCCGCGTGCCTTCAGGAAGGGTTAACCGTAAACCTTGAGTTCGACCCTGGGGCAATCGCGGAGTCAACCGATGCTGGACGCTGCCCGTGATTTATTTCTGCAGGATGCCTTCAAGGTAGGACTGATTTCATCTTCAGAGAACCGTTCCGATATTGGTTGCCTGATTTGGGATACGACACCGGATGGCGCCGACGTTCAGGTCGGTCCGGGTGTGGCCGTCCCCGATACGGTGCGTTTGTCGATCGCCTGTTTGAAGATCGATCGTCGCTGCGCCGTCGTCGAGCGCGATGGCAGCCTTCTCCATCTGGTCTTCGTCCGCTGATGCTGGATACGTGCGGCCTTCCGCTTCCTCGCGGAGATCGGCCGAGCATTTGCAAGCGGGCGCGATCCATAGGATTCCCGTCACGATGCTTCACGAGCGTGTGAGCGCTCGCACCCGTCTCGGGCGGGAACGGGGCTAGCTTCGCCGCTCCCGAATCGGACGGCCGGCCTATGGACGAGAGTTTTTTCCTGTTTGCGGCACTCGCCTTCACGGCCCTGACGCTGAGCGGCCCCGCGGCCCTGCTGCTGGTCCTGCTTCAGCGGCACCGGATCGAGGTTCTGGAGCGGCGCCTCGCCCTGGTGGAGGCGCGCCCGATCGCCGGCCCCGCGGCCGCACCGGCCCCGGAGGCGCCCCGCCCCGAGCCGCAACCCGAATCGGCGCCGCCCGCGCCTCGGTCTCCCGCGCCGCCCGCTCCCGCGACACCCCCTCCCCCGCAGCGCGGCGCCGTCCCCGCGGTGACGCCGGAGCGGCCGGCGCCGGGTGCCGCGCCCATTGCCGCGCCCATTGCGGGCCCCTCCATCGAGGAGCGGTTCGGCACCTGCTGGACCGTCTGGGTCGGCGGCCTCGCCCTCGCCTTCGGAGCGGCGTTGCTGGTGCGCTACTCGGCCGAGCGCGGCCTGTTCGGACCGGGGGTGCGCATCGCCGGCGGCTTCGGCCTCGCCTTCGGCCTCGTGGCGCTGGGAGAGTTCCTGAGGCGGCGCCTGCGCGGCTCGGCGCCGCTCCCCTCGCGCTGGCCCGACATCCCGGCCATGGTCACCGCCGCCGGGACGGTCGGCCTGTTCGGGACCGTCTACGCGGCGCACGCCCTCTACGGCTTCGTCGGTCCGACCCTCGCCTTCGCCGGGCTCGCGGCGACGGGGCTCGCCGCCATGGTCGCCGCCCTGCTGCACGGGCCGGCGCTCGCCGGCATCGGCCTCGTCGGGGCGCTGGCCGCGCCGCTCCTCGTCGGGGGCGGGGGAACGAGCCCGTGGCCGCTCGCCCTCTACCTGCCCGTGGTGGCGGGCAGCGCCTACGCCTTCGCCTGGACCAGGGGCTGGCGCGCCCTGGCCGTGGCGGGCGGTCTCGGCGCGGCGGCCTGGAGCCTGCTCCTCGCCGCCCTGCCCGGGGACGGCGCGGCGGCGCAGGCCCATCTCGTGCTGCAGCAGGCGCTGGCCATCCTCGTCTTCGCCGTCCTGCCGGGCCGCGGCGTGCCCGACGCGCAGGCGCGCCTCGACCGCTTCGCCGCCCTCGCGCTCGCCGCCGCGGGCGCCGTGGCGCTGGCGGTGCTCGGCGCGACGGCGTCCGGCGGCCCGAGCTGGGCGGCGGCCGCCCTCGCCGCCGTCGCGCTGCCCATCCTGGCCGGCTTCCTGGCCGCTCCCGCCGCCGCGGGGCTGCCGGTCGCGGCGCTGACGCTCGCCGGGGTCGTCGTGCTCTGGCCGGAAGCGGGCGAGACCTTGCGCGCCGCGCCGCCCTTCCTCTGGTCCGGCACCCGGAATCCCGGCGCGCTGCTCGCCGTCGCGACCGTCGGCGCGCTGGGCGTCGCCGGGCTCGGCGCGCTGCGGCTCCTGGGCGGCAGCCGCCTGCCCTACGCCACGGCGCTGACCTTCGCCGCCGGTGCGGCGGCGGCACCGCTCGCGGCCCTGGGACTGGCCTATCTCCGAATCGCGGGCGGGGCGGTCGCGCCGGACTTCGCCGCGGCGGCGGGCGCGCTCGCCGCGGGCTTCTGCGGGCTCGCCGCCCTGTGCCGGCGGCAGGGCGACCGGACCCCCTCCCCGGCCCTGGCCCTGGGGCTCGGCGCCTTCGCCGCGGCGGCGGTGGCGAGCCTGTGCCTCGGCCTCGTCTTCGCCCTGTCGGGCGGCTCGCTGACGCCGGCGCTGGCCGGGGCGGCGCTCGCCACCGGCCTGATCGCCCGGCGCCTCGACATCCCGGCCCTGCGCTGGTGCGTGGCCGGCCTCGGCGCGGTCGTGGCGGCGCGCCTGGCCTGGGACCCGGCCCTGGTCCGGGACGGGCTGTCGTCCACGCCGATCCTCAACGGGCTCGTGATCGCCTACGGCCTGCCGGCCCTGTGCTTCGGCCTCGCCGCGCGGGCGATCCGCCTGCCGGGGCGGGGAGCCGACGCACCGGAGCAGGTGGCGCAGGCCCTGGGCCTGCTCCTCGCCGGCCTGTTCGTCTTCCTCGAGATCCGGCACGCGCTCCACGGCGGCGACCTCACCGATCCCGGCACCGGCGTGCTGGAGCAGGGGCTCGCGACGCTGACCTCCCTCGGCTTCTGCCTGGTTCTGACGCGGATCACCGGCCCGGCATCCTCGCCGGTGATCCGCTTCGGCGGCCTCGCCTTCGCCGGCCTCGCCCTGCTCCAGGGCGCCCTCGGCCTCGGGCTGGCCGCCAACCCGCTCTTCACCGACGAGCCGGTCGCGGGCGGGGTGATCGTGAACGACGCCGTGCTCGCCTACGCCCTGCCGGCGGCGGCGGCCTTCGCCCTGGCGCGGGCGGCGCGCGGCGTGCGGCCCCTCTGGTTCGTGCGGGCGGCGGGAGGCCTGGGGCTGACCTTGAGCTTCCTCGCCCTGTGCCTGGCCGTGCGGCACGGCTTCCAGGGGGAGCGGCTCGGGCTCGACCGGGAGACGGGACAGGCCGAATGGTACGCCTACTCGGCGGCGTGGCTCGGCCTCGGCCTCGTGGCGCTCGGCTACGGCGTCCTGCGCGGCTCGGCCACCGCCCGCCTCGCCTCCGCGGCGCTGGTGGGGCTGGCGACCTTGAAGGTGTTCCTGCTCGACCTGTCGGGGCTGGAGGGCCCCTTGCGCGCCCTGTCCTTCCTCGGTCTCGGCGCCTGCCTGATCGGCATCGGCCTCGTCTACCAGCGCCTCGTCTTCGCCCCATCGCCCGCCGCCGGGCCGGAGGCGTGACGCGGTCCCGTTCCGGCACGGGGGCCGCGGACGGCATTGACCTTCGGCTAACCGGTCCCGGTCATTCTGCGGGGGAGCCGCGTCGCGTATCGGCTCGGTCGTGCGAACGACGCCCCCCGCCGTCCCCGCGCGGACGGCGGGGCCGCCGGCCTCACGCCTCCGACATGCCGCGGGCCTCGCGCCGGACGTAGTCGATGCAGCGGCGGCGCGCCTGCGCATCCTCGATATCGAGGAACAGCGAGATCAGGGCATGCGCCTCCTGCGCGAGGCCGAGATCGTCGCTCGGGCCGGCATCCTGCCTCGACACGACCGAAGGTTGTGCGCCCTGCGCGCCGTCGCGATCCTGCATTCCGTGTTCGTGACCGCGCATCGTCCTCAAATCCATTGAGCAGCGGAACTGCGTGAAGGCGCAGCGTATGCCGGAACTCCGAACGGGCCGACATCACAACGCCGTGAGACGCGGCACCCGCCGAGCTCTCTTGCACGAGACGCAAGTCGTGCGGCCCGGATTTCCCGATTCCGGGCGGGCCGAATGGCTCGGCGCCCGGAAAAGCAATCGCCACCGCGCTCGCCCGGCCGCAGGCGGCCCAGGCCGATCCCTCGACGGAGCGCGCGGGCGAACCGCCTCATCCACCGAGCCGTTTTTCGCCCGTCCCGGAATCGGCCTGGGCCGCCCCCCGCCTTTTGCGGTAGGGACGGCTTTCGAGGCTCTTCGCTCCGGCGGGGTGCCAAAAAGCATGTGGGACGGAACAGCGCCGATGCCGAAACCGGTGGACGAGGACGACGAGCGGGCGATCGACCGCCTGACCCTCTACATGCTCAAGGAAACCTATTGCGCGGCGGCGGGTGCGCTGATGCGCATGAACCCGCAGGCCGCCGAATCGCTGTTCCAGGCCTTCGAGCGGCAGATCGCCGATGCGCTCCAGCGCATGCACGTCCACCGCTCGGAGGGGCCGGACTCGACCGCCATCGCCCTGGCGGTCGGCGACCGGATCGCCGACATCCTCGACCAGGCCCACCGCCGCCAGTTCGAGCCGCGCACCGCGGAGGCCGAGGATCGCAGCCTCGAGGCCGTGCGGGAAACGGGGATCTCGCAGGAGGCGATCGAGGTGCTGGCGAGCCTCCCGCGCCGCTTCCCCTCGGGCTGAACCTCCTCCCCGCCGCCGCCGGAGCGGCGGCGGGATCGGTGTTTCATCCCGTTTCCGATCGATCGCTTCGGGTTTCGCCCCACGCCGTCATCGCGCGCGGCCGCGAAGCGATCCAGGGCGCGACATCTCCGGAAAGGGCGCGCCCTGGTTTGCCACGGCTTCGCCTCGCAAGGATGCAGGACAGGCCGAACGCATCGACCGGATGGCGTCTCACTCCGCCGGCACCGCCCGCGGCGCCAGGGCCTCGGGCCCGTCCTCGAACGGGCGCTCGGGGTGCATGGTGAAGGCCAGACCCGCGCCGAGCAGGAGCAGGCCGATCGAGCCGGCGAACGGCAGGATCCAGTTGCCGGTCAGATCCACGATCAGGCCGAAGGCGAGCGGCGAGACGATGGCCGCGAACGCCGAGCCGAAGTTCATCAGCCCGCTCGCGGTGCCGGCATAGTGGGGCGCGATGTCCATCGGCACCGACCAGATCGGGCCGATCACCAGTTCGAGGAAGAAGAAGCCGCCGCTGAGCAGCAGCGCCACCAGGGTGAGCTCCCTGGTGAGGAACACGCCCGCGAGGCAGGCGGCGGCACCCAGCATGCCGAGGCAGATCACGTTGCGGCGCGCCTTCTGCAGGTCGCCGGTCTTCTTCAGGATGCGGTCGGAGACCACGCCGCCGAGGGTGTCGCCGACGACGCCCGCGAAGAACACGCCCGAGGCGAACAGGGCCGAGTTCTTGATGTCGAGGCCGTAGCCGTCCTTGAAGAACGAGGGCAGCCAGTTGAGGTAGAGCCACAGCGACCAGCCGTAGCAGAAATAGGTCAGCGTCACCGGCGCCATGCGCGGCACGAGCCGCCGCCACGGCACGGGGGGCTTCGCCGCCGGCTCGGCCGTCCGGTCGCGGATCGCCAGCCGCTCCAGATCCTCGCTCGTGACGCCCTTATGCCGGCGCGGGTCGTCCCGGTAGTAGAACGCCCAGACCAGCACCCAGACGAAGCTGACGATGCCGAGGACGACGAAGGCGCCGCGCCAGCCGACATAGGCCATCATCAGGACGACCAGCGGCGGCGTCACCGCGTTGCCGAAGCGGGCGAAGGAGTGGGTGATCCCTTGAGCGAAGCCGCGCCGGTCCTTGGCCACCCAGGACTGCATGGCGCGGGTCGCGGTGGGGAAGGTGGCGCCCTCGCCGAAGCCCAGCGCGAAGCGGGCCAGGAACAGCGAGACCACGCCGCCGACGAAGCCGGTCGCCACCGTCGCCGCCGCCCAGATCAGGCCGCAGATCAGCAGGGTGCGCCGCGCGCCCCACTTGTCGGCCATGGCGCCGCCGACGATCTGGAACACCGCGTAGGGGTAGGCGAAGGCCGAGAAGACGAGGCCGAGTTCGGTGTTGGTGAGCCCGAGTTCACCCTTGATCGCCGGGCCGGCGGTGCCGACGTTGACCCGGTCGACATAGGTGATGAAGTACATCAGGCACAGCAGGAACAGCACCATGCCCGGCGCCGTCACGCGGCGGGGGATCGCGATCATCGGGGTTTCCTCCGGTTCTTGAGCCGCCCCGCGGCCCCCCGCGTCTGACGCGCGGCTCGGCCCGGGGCGTGGGCGTCCGTGAAAGAGAATCAGCCGTCGAGGCCGGAGCGCAGGCTCGCCATGGCGGCGAGCACGCCGCCGCGCCGGTGCGGCACGCCGGCCGCGGCGAGCCCCATCTCGACGCCGGACAGGGCGCCCATCAGGGTCAGGTCGTTGGTCTCGCCGAGATGGCCGATGCGGAAGATTCTGTCGGCAAGCTTCGACAGACCGGCGCCGAGCGACATGTCGAATTTTTCGAGTACCAGCGCACGGAAGGCGTCCGCCCCCTTGCCGTCGGGCATCATCACCGCGGTGAGCACCGGGGAATGCTCGTCCGGGTTCCGGCACAGCACTTCGAGACCCCAGGCCTCGACCGCGGCGCGGGTCGCGGCGGCGAGCCGCCGGTGACGGGCGAAGACGTTGTCGAGGCCCTCCTCCAGCAGGATCGTCACCGCCTCGCGCAGGCCGTAGAGCAGGTTGGTGGCGGGCGTGTAGGGAAAGTAGCCGTTGGCGTTGGGCTTCAGCATCTCCTCCCAGTCCCAGTAGGAGCGGGGCAGGGTGTTGGATTTGCCCGCCGCCCGGGCCTTGTCCGATCGCGGTGAAGCCGAGGCCCGGCGGCAGCATCAGACCTTTCTGCGAGCCGCCGACGGTGACGTCGACGCCCCACGCGTCGTGGCGGTAATCGACCGAGCCGAGGGAGGAGATCGTGTCGACGAGGAGCAGCGCCGGGTGGCCGGCCGCGTCGATCGCCTTGCGGATCGCGGGGATGCGGCTCGTCACGCCGGTGGAGGTCCGTTGTGGACCACCATCACCGCCTTGAACGAATGGCCGCGGTCCTCGGCGAGCCGGGCCTCGACCAGCGCCGGATCGACGCCGTGGCGCCCGTCGCCGGGCACGAACTCGACCGCGATGCCCCAGCGCGCCGCCACAGGGTGGCGAAGTGGCCGGTCTCGAACATCAGCACCCGGTCGCCGGAGGACAGGGTGTTGACGATGGTCGCCTCCCAGGCCCCCGTGCCCGAGCCCGGATAGATCACCACCGGACCCTCGGTCCGGAAGATCGTGCGGCAGCCCTCCAGCACCTCGCGGCCGAGCACGCCGAATTCCGGCCCGCGGTGGTCGATCACCTGCCGGTCCATGGCCCGCATCACGCGCTCGGGCACCGGGCTCGGCCCCGGGATGTGCAGGAAGTGTCGTCCGGTGCGGCTCGGCATGGTTCCTCCCGTGAAGCCGGTCGCTTCACGTCGCGTCCGGTCGTTTCATCCGGCAATTTTGCATTCATTTCTGATAGTGACAAGCAGTATCATGCCTTCATTCATATCGTCGACGCGGGCATGACCCGCTGCTACGATTTCGCCATGACATCCGCTACGACACTCGCGATCCGTGAATCGGAGGGCGCGGGGGCCCCGATCCCCCTCCCCGCCGGGCGCCTTGCCGAATCCTCTGCCGAATCCTTTGCCGAGTCCGCTGCCAAGCCTAAGGAAAACCTCGTGCATTCGCTCCACGACGAGGTGCTGGCGCGGCTGCGCGAGTTCATCGTCGAGGGCAATCTCGCCGCCGGCGCGCGGGTGCCGGAGCGGCTGCTGTGCGAGCGCTTCGGCATCTCCCGCACGCCCCTGCGGGAGGCGCTGAAGGTGCTGGCCTCGGAGGGGCTGATCGACCTGCTGCCGAACCGCGGCGCCCGGGTGCGCCGGATCGGCGAGCGGGAGATCGTCGAACTGTTCGACGTGATGGGCGGGCTGGAGGCGCTGGCCGGGCGGCTCGCCTGCGAGCGCATCGGCGACGCGGCCTTCGCCGAGATCGAGCGGCTCCACCACGCGATGTACGGCCACTACCTGCGGCGCGACCTGCACGGCTATTTCGCCTGCAACCAAGCGATCCACGACCGCATCGTCGCGGCCGCCGACAACGCCGCCTTGAGCGCCACCTACGCGAGCTTCGCCGGCCGGCTGCGGCGGGCGCGCTACTCGGCCAATCTCGACGCCAACCGCGACCGCTGGGGCGAGGCGATGCGCGAGCACGAGGAGATCCTCGACGCCCTGCGCCGCCGGGCCGGGGCGGAACTGAGCGACATCCTGTTCCGCCACCTGCGCAACAAGCGCAAGGCCGCCGCCGACCGGGAAGCCGCAACGCCGCCCCCCGGCGAGGTCGCCGCCGCGGAGTGTGCGTAGCGCCCCCTCATTTTTGAATGCATTCCGCGTGATCGAACCCGTCCGACCATGCCCCGCTTCGCCGCCAACCTGAGCCTGCTGTTCACGGAGGTGCCGTTGCTCGACCGCTTCGCGGCCGCGCGCGCCGCCGGGTTCGCGGCGGTGGAGATGCAGTTTCCCTATGCCGAGACGAAGGCGGCGCTGGCCGCCCGCCGCGCGGAAGCCGGCCTGCCGCTCGTCCTGCACAACCTGCCGCCGGGCGACTGGGCGGCGGGCGAGCGCGGCATCGCGATCCTGCCGGATCGGGTGGCCGAATTCCGCGAGGGCGTCGCCCGGGCGATCGACTATGCCGGGGCGCTCGGATGCCGGCAGATCAACGGCCTCGCCGGGCTCGCGCCGGCGGGGATCGAGCGGGCGCGCCTCCTCGCGACGCTGACCGAAAACCTCGCCGACGCCGCGGATGCACTGGGCCGGGCGGGCCTGCGCCTCCTGATCGAGCCGATCAACGACCGCGACATGCCGGGCTTCTTCCTGAACCGCCTCGCCGACGCCGCGTCGGTGATCGAGGCGGTCGATTCCGAAAACCTGTTCATCCAGGCCGACCTCTACCACAGGGCGATGATGGGCGAGGATCTTCTGACAGATCTCGCCACCCACCGCTCCCGCATCGCCCACGTCCAGATCGCCGACGCCCCCGGCCGCCACGAGCCCGGCACCGGGAGCATCGACGTCCCTGCCGTGCTGAGCGCCCTCGACGGCCGCGGGCTACGCCGGCTTCGAATACCTGCCCGCGGCCCGCACGGAAGCGGGTCTCGGCTGGATGGCGGCCTACCGCTGAAAGTCCCGGGATCCCGAAGGGGTCACCCCTTTGGCGGGGTGCCGGGGCGGCGCCCCGGCATCTTTCCAGGGCTCCGCCCTGGACCCTATGATACCGTTTCCGCTTGACCGCTTCGGGTTTGGCCCCCCTCCGTCATCGCGAGCGGCCGCGAAGCGATCCAGGGCGCGACAGGTCCGGAAAGGTCGCGCCCTGGATCGCCACGGCTTCGCCTCGCGATGACGCAGGAGAGGCCGAAGTCATCAACCGGATGTCGTATGACAAGGACTCGTCCTTTCGAAACCTGATTTTCAGAAGATCGGCATACCGCCCGCGACGGTGACGAGCGCGCCCGACGTGTAGCTGCTCTCTTCCGCCGCCAGCATCACGTAGGCCGAGGCGAGTTCCGCCGGCTGGCCGGGGCGGTTGAACGGCACCTGGCTGCCGAATGACTTCACCGATTCGTCGCTCATCCCGGCGGGGATGAACGGCGTCCAGATCGGGCCGGGCAGCACGCCGTTCACGCGGATGCCCTTCTCGGCGAGCAACTGCGCAAGGCCGAGCACCATGTTGCTGAGCGCGCCCTTGGTGGCGCTGTAGGCGAACAGCGTCGGCACCGGGTGCTTGGAATTGACCGAGGAGGTGAAGATCACCGAGGCGCCGGGCTCGAGATGCGCCAGCGCCGCCTTGGTCGTGTAGAACGGGCCGAAGACGTTGGTGCGGAAGTGCTGCTCGAACACCGCGTCGTCGATGTCCTCGACGCCCTGGTTCGGCTGCTGGAAGGCGGCGTTGTTGACCAGGATATCGAGCCGGCCGAATTCCTTGACCGTGCGCTCGACGATCTCGCGGGCGTAGGCCGCGTCCTTGATGTCGCCGGGGAGCAGCAGGGCGCGACGGCCCGCCTTCTCGATCCAGTTGCCGACGGCCTCCGCGTCCTTCTGCTCGTCGGGCAGGTACGAGATCGCCACGTCGGCGCCCTCGCGGGCATAGGCGATGGCCACCGCCCGGCCGATGCCGCTGTCGCCGCCCGTCACCAGGGCCGCCTTGCCGGCGAGCCGGCCGGAGCCCTTGTAGCTCTCCTCGCCGTGGTCCGGCTCGGGGGTCACCTTGCCGGTCTTGCCGGGGAAGCTCTGGGGCTGCGCCTCGAAGGGCGGGCGCGGGTACTTGGTCAGCGGATCGGTCATCACGGTTCCTTTTCGGGGATTGCCGCGTCAACCGAGTGAGCCAAGGGGTGTTCCACCCGCCGTTGCAGGGCCGCGCTCAGCGCCCCATCGAGCACGCGGGCGACGTGGAGCGCGTCGCGGCCGAGCCCGTCGTGGATCTGGTGGCGGCAACTGGTGCCGTCGGCGACCACGAGGTCGTCGGCTTCCGCCTTGCGCAGGGCCGGGAACAGCGACAGCTCGGCCATGGCGAACGAGACGTCGATGGTGTCCCGGCCGTAGCCGAAGGCGCCGGCCATGCCGCAGCAGCTCGATTCGATCACGCGCACGTCGAGCCCCGGTACGGAGCGCAGCACCGTCTCCACCGCGCCCATCGCCCCGAAGCTCTTCTGGTGGCAATGGCCGTGCAGATGGGCGACCCGGCCGCCCTGGTCGGCGAGCGGCAGGCTGATGCGGCCGGCCGCGCGGTCGGCGGCGAGCAGTTCCTCGAACAGGAACGCTTGGCCTGCGAGCGTCCTCGCCTCGTCGCAGGCGAGCAACGACAAAAACTCGTCGCGGAAGGTGAGGAGGCAGGCGGGCTCCAGCCCCGCCACCCGGGCGCCGGCCCGCACGAAGGGCAGGAGCGTGTCGAGGGTGCGCCGGGCCTCCGCCCGCGCCCGGTCGGTCTGGCCCGAGGCGAGATAGGTGCGCCCGCAGCAGAGCGGGCGGCGGCCCTTGCGCGCGACGACGCGGTGCAGGCGGTAGCCGGCCGCCCGCAGCACCCGCTCGGCCGCCTCCAGGTTCTCGCGCTCGAAGGCGCGGTTGAAGGTGTCGCCGAACAGGACGAGGTCGCGATGGTCTCCCGCCACGTCCCCGGGATGGGCGACCGCGCCGGTCTCCCGCCAGGGTCGGCGCCATTCCGGGAGGGAGCGGCGGGCCGAGAAGCCGGCCCATTCCTCACCGAACCGGGCGAGCGCGGGGGAGCGGTTGCGCAGGTTGAGCAGCGGCGCCAGCGCCGCGGCCACGCCGGCATAGCGCGGCATCTCGGCGACCAGCCGCTCCCTCAGCGGCAGGCCGTGCCGGGCGTGGTAGTGGTGCAGGAACTCGACCTTCATCTTGGCCATGTCGACGCCGGTCGGGCATTCCCGGCGGCAGGCCTTGCAGGACACGCACAGGTCCATCGTGCGCTTCATCTCAGGCGACAGGAACGCGCCCTCACCGAGCTGGCCCGAGATCGCGAGGCGCAAGGAGTTGGCCCGTCCGCGGGTGAGGTGCTGCTCGTCGCGGGTGGCGCGGTAGGAGGGGCACATCGCGCCCCCGGCGAGCTTCCGGCAGGTGCCGTTGTTGTTGCACATCTCGACCGCCGGGCCGAACCCGCCCCAATCCGACCAGTCGAGGGCGGTTTTGTGCGGGGCGCGCACCGCGTAGCCGGGGCCGAAGCGCATCAGCGTGCGGTCGTCCATCTTCAGCGGGCGGACGATCTTGTTCGGGTTCAGGCGGTTGTCGGGGTCGAAGCCGTCCTTCACCGTCTCGAAGGCGCGGGTGAGTGTTGCGCCGAACAGCGGCTCCACGAATTCGGAGCGCGAGATGCCGTCGCCGTGCTCGCCCGAATAGGAACCCTTGTGGCGGCGCACCAGATCCGCCGCGGCTTCGGCGATGGCGCGCATCTTCCGGACGTCGCCGCCCTGCTTCATGTCGAGGATCGGCCGCACGTGCAGGCAGCCGACGGAGGCGTGGGCGTACCACGTGCCGCGGGTGCCGTGCCGGGCAAACACCTCGGTCACCGCGTCGGTGTAGTCGGCCAGATGCTCCAGCGGGACGGCGCAGTCCTCGATGAAGGAGATGGGCTTGGCGTCCCCCTTCATCGACATCATGATGTTGAGGCAGGCCTCGCGCACCTCCCAGACCGCCTTCTGGCGGTTCGGCTCGACCACCTCGACCACCGCGTCGGGAAAGCCGTGATCGGCCATGCACTGGTCGAGGCGCTTCAGGTCGCGCTTCAGCGCAGCGAGGTCGTCGCCCGCGAACTCGGTGAGCAGCAGGCAGTTCGGCTGCCCCCGCGTGATGTCGGCCAGCGTCGTGCGGAACAGCGGGATGTCGGCCCCGAGCACCAGCACGTTGTTGTCGACGAGTTCGACCGCCACGGGATCGAGCGCCACGATGCGGCGCGTCGTCTCCATCGCCGCGCGGAACGAGGGGAAATGGCACACGCCCATCACCCGGTGGGCCGGCAGCCGCGAGAGCTTGAGCGTCACCGCGGTGGCGGCGGCGAGCGTCCCCTCCGAGCCGACGAGGAGATGGGCGAGGTTCGGGCGCGGCTCGACCAGAGAGTCGAGATTGTAGCCGCCGACCCGGCGCTGCACCTTCGGATATCTTTTTTCGATCTCGTCGCGATTCTCGGCGGCCAAGGCGAGCATGCGGCGGGCGAGGTCTTCCGCCCGCGCGCCGCCGGTGACCGCGCTCGCCGCGTTGCCGGTCAGCCCGAAGCCGAAGGCGGCGCCGTCGTGGAACAGCGCCTCGATGCCGAGCACGTTGTCGCTCATCTTGCCGTAGCGGAGCGAGCGGGCGCCGCAGGAATTGTTGCCGGCCATGCCGCCGATGGTGCAGCGGGTCGCGGTCGAGGGCTCGACGGGGAAGA
The DNA here is from genome assembly GCA_036946625.1 of Methylorubrum populi. Classification (NCBI taxonomy): domain Bacteria; kingdom Pseudomonadati; phylum Pseudomonadota; class Alphaproteobacteria; order Hyphomicrobiales; family Methylobacteriaceae; genus Methylorubrum; species Methylorubrum populi. The sequence goes on along the minus strand of JAQIIU010000003.1, from coordinate 2,287,524 downwards.
ACCAGCCGTCCGCCTTCAGCCGGGCGTTCAGGCGCTCCAGCACGTGGCCGGGCTCGACGGTGATCGTGCCCCCTTCCGCGTCGTAGGCGAGGACGCCGTCGAAATGGCGCGCGCAATCGACCACGAGCCCCGAACCGATCGGCTGGCCGTTCTGCGAGGTGCCGCCGCCGCGCAGGATCACGGGCAGGTCGAACTGGGCCGCCACCTTCAGGGTGGCGGCGATGTCGGCCGCGCTCCTGGGGAAGACGACGCCCGCCGGCACGATCTGGTAGATCGAGGCGTCGGTGCTGTAGCGCCCGCGGGTGAACGCGTCGAAGCGGGCCTCGCCCTGCAACACCTCGGCGAGTTTGCGGGGCAGCCCCGCATCGTTGCGGGCCTTCGCCCGCGCGCCCGGGACCGGACCTTCGGCCGGTTTCGCGCTCGCGCCCAAGTGGAGCCTCCCTCACCGCCTCGCCTCAGCGGCGGCCTTTCCCGCTTTCTTGAATTCATAATTCTATGGCGCGGGCAGGTCAAACGAGGCCTGCGCAAGGTTCCCTTCGAGGGGGATGCCCCGCCCCCGATCGCTCCATCGCGCGGAAGACTCGCGGCGCTGACCGTTCGCGCGCACCTTCACGCCCCGGGCGGCCCGTGGGCCCGGCCTTGAGGAAGCGGTGCGCCGTCAGCGGGCGATGCGCCGCACCGAGGGCTCGGGAAGGGCGTGGCGGTCGCGCCGCACTTCGCGGGCGGCGAGGACGTGGCGGTCCGGCACCGCCGCATCGTCGGGCAGCCGGATCGCATCGGCCGCGTCCGGCGGCACCACGGCCGGATTCGCCGTGTCCGCGCCGGGCCGGACGATGGCATCCGCGCCGCGGCTCTCCGCGACGCGCCTGGCCGCGCCGGTCCCTGCCACGGGCCGGAGGCTGCGCTTCATGAAGCCGCGGATCAGCGGCACGATGTCCCGGCGGAAGCGCGAGCCGTTGAAGATGCCGTAATGCCCGGCGCCCGGCTGCATGTGGTAGGCCTTGGCCGCCTCGGGCAGGTTCACGGCGAGCTCCAGCGCCGCCTTGGTCTGGCCGATGCCGGTGATGTCGTCCTTCTCGCCCTCCACCGCCATCAGGTGGCAGCGGCGGATCGCCCCGAGATCGACCGGCACGCCGCGGTGGCGCATCACGCCCCGCGGCAGGTCGTGATTCACGAACACGCGCTCGATCGTCTCGAGATAGAACGCGGCGGTCAGGTCCATCACCGCAAGGTATTCGTCGTAGAAGGCACGGTGCCGGGCGGCCGAGTCGCCGTCGCCGCGCACGAGGTGCTCGAACATCGCGTGATGCGCGCCCGCATGCCGGTCGAGGTTCATCCCCATGAAGCCGGCGAGTTGCAGGAAGCCCGGATAGACCGGGCGACCCGCCCCCGGATAGCCCATCGGCACCGTGTGGATGCAGTGCCGCTCGAACCAGGCCAGCCCCTTTTCCCGGGCCAGGACGTTGACGGCGGTGGGCGAGCGGCGGGTATCGACCGGGCCGCCCATCAGCGTGGCCGAGCGCGGGATCAGGGGACGGTCTTCCGCCTCCATGCGGGCGATCGCCGCCAGAACCGGCACGGAGGGCTGGCACACGGCCGCGACGTGAAGGTCCGGGCCCAGCGCCTCGAACAGGGCGATGCAGGCGTCGATGTAGTCGTCAAGCCCGAAACGGCCCGCGGCCGCGGGCACCCGACGGGCATCCGCCCAATCGGTGATGAAGACCTGATGGCTGTCGAGGAAGGCCTCGACCGTGCCGCGCAGCAGCGTGGCGTAGTGGCCCGACATCGGCGCCACGATCAGCAGCTTCGGCTTGGCCTCCAAAGGCTTGGCCTCCAAGTCGGCCTCCAGGCCGGCGGAGGGTTCGCCGAAAGCGATCACGCGGCAGAACGGGCGTTCCCAGACGATGCGCTCCGGCACGCCGAGCCCGAAGGCGGGCTTGGCGTAGGCGCGGGTGGCGCGCTCGAACATCTCGCAGCCCGCGGCGGCGATACGGCTCTGGGGCACGTAGGCGAGCGGGTTGAAGGGGTTCTCGCAGGCGATCCGGGTGGCTTCCGCCGCCAGCCGCATCGGTGCGAGCATGAGATGGCCGGCCTCGTAGAGAGGGTAAAGCATGCGAGCGCTTCTCCGGGAGCAGCTCGCTTGGGCCAAGCTGTCCTTTTCTTGCGTTGGTGAAGGACTGAACTCCCTCGACGTAGAAAAGGTTTCCTTTGTTCAAGATGCGCGACCCGGAGCCATTGCACCCGGCCTCGAGTTACGCATCGTCGAAGCTGCACCAAGCCCGTCCTCTCGGCGTCGTCAGGGCGACGAAACGTCATTCCCATGGCCGTATCGACGGACGAAAAGTCGCGGCAGGCGGATTGCCTGCGCGGCAGCCCGCCCGATGAAGAGGCCGGTGACGGCGGTCTCGCCGAGAGGCTTCGGAGGGCCTCACGAAACTCAGGCGCTGGCCTGGGTCACGAATTTCGTCGTGAGATAGGCCTCGATCGCCTCCGAGCCGCCCTCGCTGCCGTAGCCCGAATCCTTGACGCCGCCGAACGGGGTCTCGGGAAACGCGATGCCGTGGTGGTTGATCGAGACCATGCCCGCCTCGACCATGGACCCGACCCGGTTCGCGCGGGCGGCGGAACGGGTATAGGCGTAGGCCGCGAGCCCGTAGGGCAGGCGGTTGGCCTCGGTGAGCGCTTCCTCGTCCGCGCCGAAGCGGCGGATCGCCGCGAGCGGCCCGAACGGCTCCTCGTTCATGATCCGGGCGTCGAGCGGCACCTCGGCGAAGACGGTCGGCTCGAAGAAGTTGCCGCGGTTGCCGATGCGGCCGCCGCCGGTGAGCCGCTGCGCGCCCTTGGCCTCGGCATCGGCGCAGAGCGCCTCCATCGCCTCCACACGGCGGGCGTGGACGAGCGGGCCCATCCCCGTGTCGGGATCGAGGCCGTCGCCGACCTTGATCGCCTTCGAGGCCGCCACGAAGCCGTCGACGAAGCGGTCGTAGACGCGCTCCTGCACGAGGAAGCGGGTCGGGGCGACGCAGACCTGGCCGGCGTTGCGGTACTTGTTGGCGGAAAGCACCCGCACGGCGGTGTCGACGTCGGCGTCGTCGAACACGATCGCCGGAGCGTGCCCCCCGAGCTCCATCGTCGCCCGCTTCATGTGCTGGCCGGCCAAAGCCGCGAGCTGCTTGCCGACCGCGGTCGAGCCGGTGAAGGTGATCTTGCGGATCACCGGATGCGGGATGAGCGTGCCGGAGATCGCCGCCGGATCGCCGTAGACCAGGGCGAGGGCGTCGCCCGGCACGCCGGCATCGAGGAAGGCGCGCACCAGTTCGGCGCAGGAGGCGGGGGTGTCCTCCGGCCCCTTGAGGATCACCGGACAGCCGGTGCAGAGCGCGGCCGAGAGTTTTCGGACGGCCTGATTGATCGGGAAGTTCCAGGGCGTGAAGGCGGCCACGGGGCCGACCGGCTCGCGGGTGACGATCTGCAGCACGCCCTCGGCGCGGGCGGGGATGACCCGGCCGTAGGCCCGGCGCCCCTCCTCCGCGAACCACTCGATGACGTCGGCGGCGACCCCCGTCTCGATGCGCGACTCGGCGAGCGGCTTGCCCTGTTCGAGGGTCATGATGCGGGCGATCGCCTCCGAGCGCTCGCGCATCAGCGCGGCGGCGCGGCGCAGCACCTTGCCGCGATCGAAGGCCGAGACGCCGCGCCACGCGGCAAAGCCGCGCCCGAGCGCCTCCAGCGCCTCGTCGAGATCGGCCCGTGTCGCCACCGCGACCCGGCCGACCGCCTCGCCCGTGGCGGGGTTGAGGACGGACAGGCTCCCGCCGCCGGCGCCGGCCCGCCACCGGCCCGCGATGTGAAGCGAAACGTCGAGGTCCATGCGCCATCTCCGTGCGGGGAACGGCCCTCATATAGGCGCTCCCGCGCCGAAGGGGACGCCGGCCCGGCGCGGGCGCGCACCGGAACGAGGACGGGGAACCGCGCCGAGCGCGCGAAAGGCACCGGGCCCGCGCTCCCGTCACGCCTCCCGGCGACGGGACGGATCGGTGACGGCCAGCGAGGCCAGGACGACCGCCATGAAGAACAGGAAGTACTGATTGACCGACAATTCCTCGAACATCAGCGAAGGCACCATGAACACGGCGCTGTAGGTCACGAAGGGCCCGAAGGCGGCGGGCGCCGCCAGGATGCGCAGAAGGCCCGCCACCAGCAGCAGCGCCGCCGCCACGCCGCTTTGGAGTGCGAGCGAGATGAACCCGTTATGCGGGGTCACGAGGCCGGTCATCGCGCGCAGCGCGTCCCGCCGGGCGATCTCTCCGACGCCGAACGGGTGCTCGGCCACGAGGCGCAGCGCCGTGACGCCGGAGAGGAAGCGCTCGTCGAAGTTGCCGGACACGCGGTTGTCCTCGGCGAAGCGCTTCTCGACGGCCTGGGTCAGCGTCTCCGGGAGCGGGATCTCGCCCGTCAGCGACGAGACGACGAGCAGGGCGCCCACCGCACCGAGGGCGGCGAGGACCGGCCCCGCCCGGAGTCTGCGCCGCATCAGCAGGACGAGGAACAGCAGCGGCACGAGAAGGCCCGAGCGGTTGTTGGTCAGCGGAAAGCTCGCCAGCACCGCGGCGAAATAGACGAGGTAGATCGCCTTCAGCCGGTAGCGCAGGCTCAGCAGCAGGGCGGCGGCACCGCCGAGCGCGAAGACATGGCCCGTCTCGTTGCCCGAGGCCCAGAGGCCGCCCTGCTTGTCTTCCACGAAGAGCTTCAGCTCCGCGTCGATCCCGTCGGTGGGGACGGCGAGGCCGAAACGCTCCAGCGGGGCGCCCGAGGCGGCGAGCATCAGCACTGCCAGGGAGGCGAGCAGGCCGGCGCAGAACGCGTTCTCGACGCGCCGGTCCCGTCCCGGACGGAAGCGGCCCGGCCGAGCCCCTCGGCGAGACGGCCGGGCTCGGCCACGACCCGCGCCATCGCGGCGGCGAGGGCCGGGGCGTCGCCGGGGGGGGACGAGCCAGGCCCCCGGGCCGACCTGCTCGCCGATGCCGCCCACCTCCGTCCCGATCACCGGCACGCCCCGTCCGTAGGCTTCCGCCACCGTGCGGCCGAAGGGCTCGGGCCGGATCGGCGGGACCACGAGGCAGTCGATGGCGTCGAGGAAGGCGTCGCGCTCGGCGTAGCCCACGAACGTGAGGAACTCAAACAGGTTCTCAGACTTTCGCTCCGCTCGATGCTTCTCAGGACCATGGTCCTGAGAAGCCCGCTCCACGCGGCGCTCTTCGCGCCGCGAAGCCGCTCGAGCGGCTTCGAGCGATGGCCCTGGGTTCCGGTCCGCGCCGGCTTGACGACCCGCCTCCCCTGCCCGGCTCGTTCGAGCCGCCGCTGGCGCCGCGCGACCACGGCCATATCGATCACTCCGCCCGGTTCCGCTTGCGCTCCACCTCCAGGCGCACGCCGCGGCCCGCCAGGAGGATCTCGGCGAGAAAGGCCAGGATCGCCAGGATGGTGCAGCCGAGGGCGAGGCCGAAGCAGGCGAACAGCACGGAGGCCGCGGAGGCGTCCCGGAGCGCCCCGACGAACAGGGTCAGCGCGGCCGCCCCCGTCATCACGCCGCCGAGGCTCGCCAGCACCACGGCGAGGTCGAGCAGGAACGAGCGCCGGCGCAGATAGGCGAGGCGCCGGGTCAGCGTCGCCCGCGCCGTCCCGTCCGCGCCGGGCAGGGTGGCGGAGAGCGCATCGACCTTGTCGGCGACGCGGCCGAGGCGGGTCGAGAACACGTTGAGCAGGGTCGCCAGCGCCGAGAGCAGGAAGGCGGGAGCGAGGGCGACCTGGATGATGTGGGCGATGCTGTCGGGATCGCCCGTCACGGTCTGGAACATGTCGTCGGGACCGCCTCAGGCCCTGCGCGCGCGGCGGCGCTCGCGGAAGATCAGGGCGAGGTTGCGCAGGTAGATGACGGTCGAGAGACCCTGGCCGATGATGATCACCGGCTCGCGGCGCACGAAGCCGTAGACCAGGGTCATCAGGCCGCCGAGGATCGACAGGAACCAGAACGAGAGCGGCATCACGCTCCGGCCGGCCCGCTCGCTGGCGATCCATTGCAGGATGAAGCGCGAGCCGAACACGAGTTGCGCGCCGATGCCGAACACCAGCCAGAAATCGAAGCGGGTGACGAACACGTCGTAGAAATAGGCCGGCAGGTCCTCGGCGAGCTGGATCAGCATCGGCTCTACGCGCCCTCTCGCAGCACTTCGTCGGCCCGCGGGGCGGGCCGCCGCCGCCGGATCAGCCACCAGACCCCGGCGAGATCGAGGATGCCGACCCAGAGCCGATCGAACGTCCCGTAATTCGAGCGCCCGGTGAAGCGCGGCCGGTCGACCACGTCGCGGTGGACCACGCCGAAGCCCTCGCGGGTGACGAGCGCCGGCATGAAGCGGTGCAGCGCGTCGAAATAGGGCAGCGCGAGGTAGACCTCCCGGCGGAACACCTTGAGCCCGCAGCCGGTGTCGCGGGTCGCGTCCTTCAGGATCTTGCCGCGCACGCCGTTGGCGATCTTCGACTGGACCTGTTTCCAGGCGCCCTTGCGGCCGATCCGCTGGCCCTGCGCGAGGCCGACGCCCGTCCCGCCCGCGTCGAGGGCGGCGTAGAGGATCGGAATGAAGGACGGATCGTTCTGGCCGTCGCCGTCGAGCGTCGCGACGACGGGGGCGCGGGCGCGCAGCACGCCGCTGCGCACCGCCCCGCTCTGGCCGCCGCTGCTCTCGTGGCGCACCACCCGGAGCCAGGGGAGCGTCGCCTGGAGGCCCCGGAGGGCGGCGAGCGTCGCGTCGGTCGAGCCGTCATCGACGTAGATGACCTCGAACGGTGCGAGGTTGCGGCAGGCATGGCCGATCTCGGCCACCAGGGTCTCGATGTTGCCGGCCTCGTTCTTCACCGGCACCACGACGCTGAGGCGCAGCGGGAGAAGCCTGGGATCGGTCGTCGTGCTCATGGTGCGGCACCCGGCAGCGCGGCGTAGGCCGAGACCCCGACCGGCTTGCCGCCGTTGATGTTGAAGCCCGTGACCCGGCCGGCGGGGGCGGGCGGGCGGGCGCCCTGCGCGGCGGCGAACGCGGCGGCGAACCGGTCCTCGACCAGCACGAGGCGGCAGCCCCCCGCGCGCAGGAAGGCGGCGGCCTCCTCCCCCGAATTCAGCATGGCGAGGGCGGTGCCGAGGGTGAAGACGAGGCTCGGCTCGCGATAGCCGAGACTCGCGACCTGGGGGGCCGGACAGGGCAGGGCGTCGCGGAGCGCGGCGAGCCGCGGCGAGACCTTCAGGCTCCGCATCACCGGCTGGGTCAGCCCGAACACGCCGGCCGAGAGCAGCACCGAGGCGGCGATCCCGAGCGCGAGCGCCCCCTCCCCCGCCCGGCGGGCGAAGGCCATCCAGGCGAGCAGGCTGAGCGCGCAGGCGGCGAGCAGCGGCGGCAGGGCGGTCACGGGCAGCACGTGGTCGAGCCGCCACGCGGCGAGGCTCAGGGCCAGCGTCAGCCCGACCGGGATCGCCACCACGAGCCCCGCCACCCAGCGCGCCCCGGGCCGGCGCGGGTCGAGGGCACCGCGGGCGAGCGCCAGGACGGTCAGGATCGCCACCGCCGGCATCAAGGGCAGCACGTAGTGCGGCAGCTTGGTCGGCACCGCCTCGAAGATCAGCCACATCGGCACGATCCAGGCCAGGAGCAGCGCCACCGCATCCTCGCCCCGCCGCGTCCAGGCGAAGGGAAGGCCGAGCGCGGCGAAGGCGGCGCCGGGCCAGAAGGTCGCGAAGAAGGCGATGGCGTAGGCGCCGGGCGGCCCCCAATGCTTCTCGGCGCCGGTGCCGACCTTGCCCAGCATGTCGTGGCCCACCGCCTCGCCGTAGAAGGCGCCGCCGCTCTTCCAGGCGATCGCCACGAACCAGGGCGCCACGATCGGCAGCGTGAGGAGAAGTCCCAGGCGCGGGCGCAGGTCGAGGAGCCAGCGGGCCGAGCCCTCGCGGATCGACAGGACGAGGGCGGTCAGGCCCGCGAACAGCGGCACCATCGGCCCCTTCACGAGGATGCCCAGCGCGATCCCGAGCCAGAAGACCAGCGCCGTGCCGAGCGAGGCCGGGCCGCGCCGCCGCTCCAGCCGGGCGCGCCCGAGCCACGCCCGGGCCAGCGCGCCGAGGGCGGCGACCGAGCAGGCGGTGAGCAGCGCGTCGGTCTTGGCGAGCCGGGCCTCGGCCGAGAGCATGATGCAGGCACCGAAGAGGGCGGCGGCGAGGAGGGCGCCGCGCCGGTCGAGCAGGCCGAGCGCGGCCCAGTAGGTCAGCAGGATCGCCGCGAGCGCCCCGAGGAGCGAGGGGATCCGGTAGAGGCCGATCTGCGTGCGGGCCGCCGGCACGCCGAGGGCCTCCCCCGCCGCGACGGCGGCGGCCTGCGCCCAGTAGAGGCCGACCGGCTTCTTGTGGCGCGCCTCCGCCTGGAAGCGGATGTCGACGAAATCGCCGGTCTCCAGCATCTGCCTGGAGGCCTGGGCGAAGCGCGGCTCGTCCCGGTCCATCGGCTGGAGCGAGGCGAGGCCCGGCAGGAAGCAGGCGAGCCCGAGGAGCAGGAGCAGGAGGCCGGCGCGAAGGTGGCTCGCGGTGCCGAAGGCCAGCACCCGATCCGCGAGACGCAAGGGGGCGGCGAGCCACCGGAAAGGGTCCGGCCGCGGTCGCGCGGCCCGGCCGGCGCCGAGGCTCGTCATGGACGGAGGCCGCCTGCCGGAGCATCGTCCCGAAAGGTGGTCGCCGGCTTTCGGGAAAAGACGATGCGAGAACGGGGACCGAGTGCATCGTCCTGGAATGCGCCGTCCTGGAACCGGTATCCGGGACGGTGCGCGATCGCCGCGGTCTGGCTCGGGCGGGAGGGAACGGGCATCGGCGGCTCGGGCGCGGATCGATAAGGGCCGGTGGACGGCCCGCAACCGGCCGGGGCGCCGTGTCGGTGATCCCGCCCGGATTGTCAAATGCATGAGGGAGACGCCCGGGCGCGAGGCTCGCCGGACGCGGGCCTGCCCGTGAAAAGCAACACGACCATGCGCGCGACGGGTAGCCGGATCGGGCGGGCGACCCTATATGCCTCTCCATGGCAAGCAACAGCGCAAATCCCTACACCCTCGAAATCGAAGCCTGCGAGCGCCCGGCCGGGCACTTCACCTGGGCCATCCGCCGGAACGGCAAGCTCTTCCAGCGCGCCGACCGCGTTCAGACCACGGAAGAGGCGGCCGAGCGCAGCGGCCTCGCCGCCCTGGAAAAGCTCCTCAGCGGCCGGGAGCGTTGATCGGCTGATTTGAGGCGGCCCGTCCGGCCGCTTCGCCGTCAGCTCCTCGAACCCACCCGAAAGGCTCCCGGGCATCCGCCCGCGGAGCCTTTTCTGCGGCGTTGATCGCTCGGCAGGCTCGGATAAGCTCCTCCTGAAACGGGAGGTCAGGCCGATGGCGCGCGAGACGATCTACGACCGGGACCTCGACCGCGATCCCGCCAACCACCAGCCGCTGACGCCGCTGACCTATCTCGACCGCGCCGCCCGCACCTTCCCGGACCGGATCGCGGTGATCCACGGCCGGCTGCGCCGCTCCTACGCCGACCTCGACGCCCGCTGCCGCCGCCTCGCCTCGGCGCTCGCCGCCCGGGGCATCGGGCGCGGCGACACGGTCGCGGTTCTGCTCGCCAACACCCCGGCGATGATCGAGTGCCACTACGGCGTGCCGATGGCGGGGGCGGTGCTCAACACCCTCAACACCCGCCTCGATGCCGGGGCGCTCGGCTTCTGCCTCGACCACGGCGAGGCGAAGGTCTTCGTCGTCGACCGCGAGTTCGCGGATCTCGCCCGCGCGGCGCTCGACCGGGCGGGCGTCGCGCCCCTGGTCATCGATTACGACGATCCGGAATTCTCCGGTGAGGGCGCCCCCCTCGGCATGATCGACTACGAGGCGTTCCTGGCCGAGGGCGATGCCGGTCACGATTGGGCGATGCCGGCGGACGAGTGGGACGCGATCTCCCTCAACTACACCTCCGGCACCACGGGCGATCCGAAGGGCGTGGTCTACCACCACCGCGGCGCGGCGCTTCTCTCGCTCGGCAACGTCATCACCGCCGGGCTGGGACAGCACGCGGTCTATCTCTGGACCCTGCCGATGTTCCACTGCAACGGCTGGTGCTTCCCCTGGGCCCTGTCGGTCGTGGCCGGCACCCATGTCTGCCTGCGGCAGGTGCGGGCGCCCGCCATGTACGCCGCCCTGGCCGAGCACCGGGTCACGCATCTCTCCGGCGCGCCGATCGTGATGTCGACGCTGCTCAACGCCCCCGAGGCGCAGAAGCGCCCCCTGCCCCGCCGCGTCCACTTCCTCACCGCCGCCGCGCCGCCGCCCGAGGCGGTGCTGGCCGCCATGGGCGGGGCGGGCTTCGACGTGACCCACCTCTACGGGCTGACCGAGACCTACGGCCCGGCGGTCGTGAACGCGTGGCACGAGGATTGGGACGCGCTTCCCCCGGACGAGCGGGCGCGGAAGAAGGCGCGCCAGGGCGTGCGCTACCCCGTGCTGGAGGGGCTCGACGTGCGCGACCCCGAGACGATGGAATCCCTGCCCGCCGACGGCACCAGCCTCGGCGAGGTGATGTTCCGCGGCAACGTGGTGATGCGCGGCTACCTGAAGAACCCGGCCTCGACCCGGGCCGCCTTCGCGGGCGGCTGGTTCCGCTCGGGCGACCTCGGGGTGAAGCACCCCGACGGCTACATCCAACTGAAGGATCGTTCGAAGGACATCATCATCTCAGGGGGCGAGAACATCTCCTCGATCGAGGTCGAGGACGCCCTGTTCAAGCATCCGGCGGTGGCCGCCGCCGCCGTGGTCGCCAAGCCCGACGCGAAATGGGGCGAGACCCCTTGCGCCTTCGTCGAGCTGAAGGAGGGGCGGGAGGCGACGCCCGAGGAACTGGTGGCGTGGTGCCGCGAGCGGCTCGCGCCCTACAAGCTGCCGCGCCATGTCGTGTTCGGCGAACTGCCCAAGACCTCGACCGGCAAGGTGCAGAAGTTTTTGCTGCGGGAGAAGGCGCGGGAGGCGTGAGGGCGAGGGCCGCTCCCGGCCCTCGGATCTCCGGAGGCACGCGGCCGATGACGCCTGACGCCGTGCCCGATCGCAGGTTCCGGGTTCGCCTTCGGCGCCCCGGAGCGGCGAGCGGCGAGTGGGCTCGATCCGTGAAATCGTCGTGCGTCGATTTCGGCATACGGCCCGCCGCCCGCTCGCTTGAGCGGATCAAGCGGATGAGGCGTCCTGTCCCCCGTCAAGCTTCGTGCCTGAGCCTCGCCCCACCCCCAACTGCCGCGCGGCCGAGACGATCGCCGCCATGCGGTAAGGCTTCATCACCAGCACGCTTTCGCTCACCTGGCGGGGCTGCTCGGCGCTGTAGCCGGTCACGTAGATCACCGGCAGGGCCGGGTGGAGGGCGCGGGCGCGCTCGGCGAGGTCCCAGCCGTCGAGCTGGCCCGGCAGGCGGATGTCGGTGAACAGGAGATCGACCGCCCGCCCGTTCTGGAGCAGGCCGTAGGCTTCCTCCGCCGTGCCCGCGCCGAGCACGGCGAAGCCCGCCTCCTCGAACTCCATGGTCACGGCGTTGAGCAGCATCTCCTCGTCCTCGACGACGAGCACCGTCCGCTTGTCGGCCATCCGCCCCTCTCCCCCTGTCGCCTTGCCCCTCACTTGGCCCCTCACACGGAGCGCGCCTTCGCCGGACCGGCGTTCGTCTCGGAACGGCGCGTGACAGAAACCGGCGGCTCAGCCCGCGAAGGCGGCCGGCGCCAGAACGGCCGGCGCGGAGGCCGGCACCGGGCGCCCGGCATGCTCCGCCGGCCGCTTGCCGACCGGCGCCTGGGCCGGAAAGGAGAGCCGCACGGTGGTGCCGGACCTCGCTCCGCGGCTCTCGCCGTGCACGAAGGCGGCGGCGCCGCCCGATTGCTGCGCGAAGCCGAACACTTGGCTGAGGCCGAGGCCCGTCCCCTGCCCCAGCGGCTTCGTGGTGAAGAACGGCTCGAAGGCCCGCGCCTCGACCTCCGGCGCCATGCCGAGACCGGTATCGGACACCTCGACGGCGAGGCCCGCACCTTCGCCCGCGGGCAGCGGCCTCGTGGCGATGGTGAGCGTGCCGCCCTCCGGCATCGCGTCGCGGGCGTTGACCGCGAGGTTGAGGATCGCGCTTTCGAGCTGGTTGGGATCGACGTTCACCCGCGGCAGGTCCGGGGCGAGGTCGGTCACGAGCCGGATTCGCGGCCCGATCGTGCCGCGCAGGAATTCGGCGAAGGAGGCGATCTGCGCGTTCACGTCGGTGCTCACCGGCGAGAGCGGCTGGCGGCGGGCGAAGGCGAGCAGCTTGTGCGTCATCGTCGCCGCGCGCTCGGCGCCCTTCACCGCATCGCGCAGGCGCGTCCGCAACGGGCTCTCCTCGGGCAGGCCGCGCTCGACCCGGTCGAGGTTGATCAGCACCACGTTGAGCAGGTTGTTGAAGTCGTGGGCCACGCCCCCGGTGAGCTGCCCGATCGCCTCCATCTTCTGGCTCTGGCGCAGCAGTTCCTCGGTGCGCTGGCGCTCGGCGTTGGCGGCCTCCAGGGCGGCGAGCGCCGCGTCGCGCTCCTGGATGCGGGCCTGGAGCGCCTCGTTGGCCTGCCGGAGCTGGGTCGGCGACGGCAGCGTCAGCGCCTTCGGGATCAGGATCCACAGCGCCACCGAGGTGCCGATGGAGGCCAGGCCGGTGAAGAGCTTGACCGCCGCCTCCAGCCCGTAATCCGGCACCCACAGCGTCCAGATCGCCATGAGGTGCGTCGCGCCGCAGGCGGTGATGAACACCGCGAACGACCAGAACATCCAGCCGAACACGATGTCCCGCCGCCGCGAGACGAAGGTGGCGAGCGCGACCGGAATCGAGAAATAGGCGAAGGCGATCAGGCTGTCGGAGACGACGTGGGTCCAGACCAGCTCCGGGCGCCAGAGCAGGCAGATGCCGTGAGGCGAGAGATTGTCGACCTCCCACAGGCGCCGCAGAAGTTCGAGCATCGCCTCGGTCCCCGGCAGAGCGGCGCCGGCCTGTCGCCGCCGTGCGCTCGAAGCTTGGCAATCCAGGGGCAGCCTCGGCGGGCAATGGATCCCCTCCCCCGATACCTACGCGAGAAACCTGCTCTTCGCCAAATCGCAAGTCCTCGCGCCAAGTTCCTGCACCAAGTCCTCGCGCGCAATACCCGCGGCGGCGGGCGTCCGCCGGACGCAGGGAAGCCGGCCATCGGTCGCTTCCCTGCCGCTTGGCATTAAGCCTCGGTTAACCCTGTTCGGCGATCACGGGAGGTGGTTTTCGAGGGCGGGCGCGAGTGTCGGCGCAACGGGCAATCACGCAGGCCGAGGCTTTGCAGGCATCGGCGGACGTTCCCCTGAGGCGCATCGGCCTCGGGAGTCTGCTGGCCGCGACCGCGCGCCGCCATCCCGAGCGGATCGCGGTGGTCGACCCCGCCGACAAGCCGGACTGGTGCGGGCGACCCGCCATCACCTGGACCTACGCCGCCGCGGCCGAGATCGTGGAGCGGCTCGCCCGCGGTCTGCGCAGTTGGCGCCTGCCGCCGGGAAGCCGTATCGGCCTGTGCCTGCCGGGCTCCGCCGAGAGCGCGCTGGCGATCCTCGCGGTGGAGGCCGCCGGCCACGTCGCCTGCCTGCTGCCGGTCTCCTGGGACGAGGAGCGCCTGCTCGCCGCGGCCCAGGGCGTGGCGCTGAGCGCGGTCCTGACCCAGGCGCGGCTCGGCTCCGCCAAGCCTGCCGAGCGCCTCTGCGCCGTCGCCGCCCGGTATTTCGGCCTGCGCTACCTCGCCGCCTTCGGCCCCGACGTGCCGGACGGCGTGATCAATCTCGACCGCTTCGTCCTCGACGGCCCGGCCGCGGCGCCCTCCGGACCGCCGCCCGCGCCCGCGGGCATCGTCAGCTTCGTCGGCGGCGACCCCGAGCGGCCGGTCTATCGCGGCGGCGAATCGGTGGTCGCTGCGGCGGCGGCCCATCTCGTGGCGACGCGGGTCGCGCCCGCCGAGCGCATCCTCAGCCTGACCGGCCCGCACGATCTGCGCGGCCTCGTCACCGGGCTCGGTGCGGCCCTCGTTGCGGGGGCGAGCCTGGAGACGATGCCGCTGTTCGACGGTGCGGCCTTCGCGGCGGCCCTGCGCCGGCCGGGCCCGACCCATCTCGTCGTCCCGGCCTTCCTCGAGAAGAACCTCGCCGGCCGCGATCTCCCGGCGGATCTGCGCTCCGTCGCCCTGGTCCACCGCGCCCCGGCCCGCTTCCCGAGCCGCAGCCGCGCCGTGGGCGGGCCGCGGGGCCTGGGCCACGACACGGTGGTCGATACGGTCGCCTTCGACGAGACGGCGGTCCTGTCCGGCCGGCGCGGCGGGCCGAACGACCTCGCCCTGGTGCTCGGCAAGCCGGAGCGGCTGGTGCTTCCCGCGAGCCTGCTCGCCCTGCGCCGCGGCCCGGACGGACGACTCGCCTTCCGCGGGCAGGCCTGCGCCGCGACGGCGCTGCAGCGCGGGAATCGCGCGGACATGCCGGGCGAGAGGCGGCAGGAGACACGGCACGAGACTTGGCACGAGACTTGGCAGGAGATTTGGCACGAGACGCCCTACGCGGCGGTGCTGTTCGCCGGCCTCGCCACGGCGATCGAGGTGGCGGCCGAACCCGAGCCGGCCGTGTCCCCGGAAATTTTCGCGTCCGCGTAAAGCGGTTCGCGCGCGCGAGTCCCAGCCGCCCGGCCAAGCCGGAGCACGCGCGGGAAGATCGTTTGAACCCAAGCGTTTGATGGAGGCTCGGCGGGGGCGGCGAACCGTATCCACCGCCTGTGCGGTGCAGTTCATCGCGCCTTCATGACGGCGATCCCATGGTGAGACCATCTGCATGGCCGGCGAACCAATCGTGGCCGTGCGGGTTATCCGGGGTGCCCCTTCACACGGGGCGCGACATGGGGTAACGCTCAAGCTTATGGGTGCGCTGCAACAAGTGCTCGTCGTCGACGATGGCCGCCGGGCCGTCGACCGCTCTCTCGCCGCAGACCTAGCCGGGCTCGGTTACGCGAGCGTCACCGCTTCGATCGAGGCGGCGGACGACGTCCTCGCCGTGATCGCCCGCCCCGCGGCGATCCTGCTCCAGCTCTCCGCCAGCCCGAACCCGCAGATCACCGCGCTCGCCGACCGCCTGCGTGCGCAGATGCGGGCCGGCGGCATCCCGGTCATCGACATGGACGATGCCGGCCCCCGCGCCGGTGCCCCGGTCGATCTGAAGAGCCGGATCGGCCCCTACGTCCTCAACGAGCCGGAGCTTTAGGGCCTTCCCGTAACGGGACAATGACGGGCGGCCCGGGAGGGCCGCCTTTTTCGTTGAGGCGGGCGCTCCGTCCACGCCCTCGGGACGGCGCGTTCCGCCGAAGCCCGGGCGGATTCGGGGGACGCCCTGCGCCTCATACCGTTTCCGATTGATCGCTTCGGGTTTGGCCCCCCCCTCCGTCATCGCGAGCGGCCGCGAAGCGATCCAGGGCGCGACAAGTCCGGAAAGGGCGCGCCCTGGATCGCCACGGCTTCGCCTCGCAAGGACGCAGGACAGGCCGAACGCATCAACCGGATATCGTCACGCCGCGTTCTTCGCCCGCTTGGCGATCGTCACCAGCCCGCGCAGGATCTGCGTCGTTTCCTTCAGGCGCTTCGGCACGCCGTCGAGTTCGCGGACGAACACCACGCTCATGTCGGGCCGCACCTTGGCGAAGGAGCCCTGCTCCACGACCATCGCGGCGAGCCCCTGCGGGTTGGCGAAGGAGCGGTCGCGGAAATGCACCACCACGCCCTTCGGCCCGGCCTCGACCTTCTCGATATTGGCCTCGCGGCACAGGATCTTGATGGTGACGATCTTCAGGAGCTGCTCCACCTCCGGCGGCAGCGGCCCGAACCGGTCGATCAGCTCGGCCCCGAAGCTCTCCATCTCGGCGTCGTTCTCGAGGGTCGAGAGGCGCCGGTAGAGGCCGAGACGGACGGTGAGATCCTCGACGTAGTCCTCGGGGATGGTGACGGGAGCGCCGAGCGCGATGGTCGGCGACCACGCCTCTTCCTCGGGCTCGGCGATGCCGGCCTTCAGCGCGGTGACCGCATCCTCCAGCATCTGCTGGTAGAGTTCGTAGCCGACCTCCTTGATGTGGCCCGACTGCGCGTCGCCGAGCAGGTTGCCGGCGCCGCGGATGTCGAGGTCGTGGCTCGCGAGCTGGAAGCCGGCGCCGAGGGTGTCGAGGCTCTGGAGCACCTTCAGGCGCTGCTCGGCCTGGGCCGTGAGCTGGCGGTTGGCCGGCGTGGTGAACAGGGCGTAGGCCCGCGCCTTCGAGCGGCCGACGCGCCCGCGCAACTGGTAGAGCGCGGCCAGCCCGAACATGTCGGCCCGGTGCACGATCAGGGTGTTGGCGGTCGGGATGTCGAGGCCGGATTCGACGATCGTGGTCGAGAGCAGCACGTCGTACTTGCCCTCGTAGAACGCCGTCATCACGTCCTCGAGCTGCCCCGCCGCCATCTGGCTGTGGGCGACCGCCACCGTGACCTCCGGCATCTCCTGGTCGAGGAATCTTTTGACTTCCGCGAGATCCTCGATGCGGGGGACGACGTAGAACGCCTGTCCGCCGCGGTAGCGCTCGCGCAGCAGCGCCTCGCGGATCAGCAGCGGATCGAACGGCGTCACGAAGGTGCGCACGGCGAGGCGATCCACCGGCGGCGTGGCGATGATCGAGAGCTCGCGCACCCCCGTCATGGCGAGCTGGAGCGTGCGCGGAATTGGCGTCGCCGAGAGCGTCAGCACGTGGACGTCCGCCTGGAGCGCCTTCAGCCGCTCCTTGTGGGCCACGCCGAAATGCTGCTCCTCGTCGACGATGATGAGGCCGAGATCCTTGAACGCGACGTTCTTGGCCAGAAGCGCGTGGGTACCGACCACGATGTCGATCTTGCCCTCGGCGAGCCCCGCGCGGGTCTGGCGCTGGTCGCCGGCCGAGACGAAGCGCGAGAGCTGGGCGACGTCGACGGGCAGCCCCTTGAAGCGCTCGGCAAACGTGCGAAAATGCTGGCGCGCCAGCAGGGTCGTCGGCACCACCACCGCCACCTGCTTGCCCGAGATCGCCGCGGCGAAGGCCGCGCGCAGCGCCACCTCGGTCTTGCCGAAGCCGACATCGCCGCAGACGAGGCGGTCCATCGGGCGCCCGGCGTTGAGGTCGTCCAGCACCGCGTCGATGGCGTTGGCCTGATCCTCGGTCTCCTCGAACGGGAAGCGGGCGGCGAATTCCTCGTACATGCCTTCCGGCGCCTTGAGGGCGGGGGCGGGCTTCACGAAGCGGGCGGCCGCGACCTTGATGAGTTCGCCCGCCATTTCGAGGATGCGGCGCTTCATCTTGGCCTTGCGGGCCTGCCACGCTCCGCCGCCGAGGCGGTCGAGGGCGACCTCCGAGTCCTCCGAGCCGTAGCGGGTCAGAAGCTCGATGTTCTCCACCGGCAGCAGCAGCAGGCCGCCGGCATATTGCAGTTCCAGGCAGTCGTGCGGCGCGCCGGCCGCGGTGACCGTCTTCAGCCCGACGAAGCGGCCGATGCCGTGATCGGCATGGACCACGAGGTCGCCGGGCTGGAGCGCCTGCACCTCCAGGATGATGTCCTGCGGGCGCTTGGATTTGCGCTTCTGGCGCACCAGCCGGTCGCCCAGAATGTCGCCCTCGGCCACCACCGCGAGCTTGTCGAGGGTGAAGCCCGCCTCCAGGCCCCAGACGGCGACCGCCACGTCGGTGCCGCGCTTGCACGCGTTCACGGCGGTGAAGGTGTTGATCTCGATCGGCTTCTTCAGCCCGTGATCGGTCAGCACGCCGCAGAGCCGGTCGCGCGATCCGTCGGACCAGGATCCCAGGATCACGTGATGCCCGGACGCCTGGAGGTCGCGGATATGCGCGACCGCGGCGTCGAACACGCTGGCCGCCTCGTCGGCCCGCTCGGGCGCGAAGTTTCTTCCCGCTTTGGCACCGCAATCGATCACCGCCCGCTCGTCGGAATCGGGCTGGGCGAAGGGGGTGAGCCGCGCGACCGTGCCGGCCGCGACCTTGCCCTTCCACTCGCTGGGCGTGAGATGGAGCGCGCGCGGCGGCAGCGGCTTGTAGGGTGCGACGCCGGATTGCGGGGTCTTCAGCGCCGCCTCGCGGGCCTGGAAATAGTCCTGGATCAGGGAAAGGCGCTCGGCCGCCGCCTCCTCGACCTGCGGGTCGAACAGCATCGGCACGGCCCCAAGATAGTCGAACAGGGTGTCGAGCCCGTCGTAGAACAGCGGCATCCAGTGTTCGAGGCCGGCATAGCGCCGGCCCTCGCTCACGGTCTCGTAGAGCCGGTCGTCGCGGGTCGCCGCGCCGAAGCTCGACAGGTAGCCCTGCCGGAAGCGCCGGATCGTCTCGGTGGTGAGCTGCACCTCGCTCATCGGCACGAGGTCGAGGGAGCGCAAGGACCCGACCGTGCGCTGCGTCTCCGGATCGAAGGCGCGGATCGATTCGAGGGTATCGCCGAAGAAGTCGAGGCGGATCGGGTTCGGCAGCCCGGGCGGCGACAGGTCCAAAATGCCGCCGCGCACGGCGTATTCGCCCGTATCCCGCACCGTTCCGGTGCGCAGGAAGCCGTTGGCCTCGACCCAGGCCACGACCTTGTCCATCGGCACCACGTTGCCGATCGCCGCCGAGAAGGTCTCGACCGCCACCCGGGCGCGGGGCGGCACCCGCTGCACCAGGGCGTTCACCGTGGTGCAGAGGATGCGCGGCTTCTCCTCCGACGAGCGCGAGCGGGTCAGCCGCGAGAGCGCGGTCATGCGCTGCGCGGCGATCGCGGCGTTGGGCGAGACGCGGTCGTAGGGCTGGCAGTCCCAGGCCGGGAAGCTCATCGCCTCGATCTCGGGGGCGACGAATTTCAGCGCGTTCCGGAAGGCGTTGGAGCGTCCCGAATCGCGGGCGACGTGGACCAGCACCGCCGGCCCCTCGAACGTGCCGGACAGCGCCCGGGCGAGGTCGGCGGCCACCAGCGCGTCGAAGCCGTCGGGGACGGAGGCCAGCGTCGGGCTGTCGCCGCGCCTGATCGCGTCGAGCGCCTTGGTCAGCGGCGCCGATTTCGGCAGGGCGAAGCGGGCGATCTGCGGCTTCCGGGCGGGCGGCTTGGGTTGGGGCTTGGCCATCGGGCGTGACGTATCAGGGGAAACGGGTCGGGACGGGGCGTGGATCACCCTCGATCCAAACCATTCCCTTCATCCTGAGGTGCGGAGCGAAGCGAAGCCTCGAAGGAGGGCTCCAGGGATCGCGCGGTCTCTGGAGCCCTCCTTCGAGGCCCGCTGACGCGGGCACCTCAGGATGAGGGTGCGAGTGGGAGATAGAGGGCGTCGGTCCTCGTTTTCAGCTATGGATCGGCGCGTCGTGCCGATGGAACGCCTTGAGCCGGCGATAGACCGCCGTGTCGTAGTTCTCCGGGGTCTCGGCCTCGCCGGTGAGCCAGCGGAACAGGTCGCGGTCGGGCACCTCGATCAGCGCCTCGAACTCGGTCAGTTCCTCGTCCGAAAGGCCGCCGATCTCGGCATCGGCGAAGCGGCCCATGATCAGGTCCATCTCGCGGATGCCGCGGTGCCACGCGCGAAACAGCGTGCGGCGGCGGCGCGGGTCGAGGTCGGCGCTGGTTCGGGTGGTGCCGGACATGGGCTTTCCCCTGATGATCCTGAACCCGCATGTAGAGGGGCCTGGGGCTGCGGGCAAACGGCTTCACGGCATGGGGGAAGCCTCAGCCCGCACCTGCGGCGAAACGTAGTCCGCATCGTGCGCGAAGGGCAGCGGGGCGCCGGTGCGCAGGGCGTCGAGCACGCGCGAAAAGTCCGTCTCGCAGCGGAAGCCCAGGACCCGCTCGGCGCGCGAGGCGTCGTAGACCCGGCCGATGCGCGCCGGAAGCTGCCAGCCGTGCCGGGCGTAGAGGCCGGGCGCGTCGGGAAACAGCCGGGCGATCACGCCCGCCGCATCCTCCTTCAAAGCCCGCGCGTCCGCACGCGCGAAAGGCGTCGGGGCCGAGAGCACGAAGGTGTCGAAGCCGATCGCCGGCGTCCGCTCCAGCGCGACGACGTGGGCGCGGGCGGCATCCTCCACGGTGAGGCGGCGGTGCAGGAACTCGTTGGCCTTGCGGTTCTCGCCGGAGAGGTCGCGATGGGTGTCGTCCTCCTCGGGGAAGAAGCGGGCGATGCGCAGCACGAGGCAGGCGAGCCCGCGCTCCAGACGGAAGAGCCGGCAGAGATCCTCGGCGGCGCGCTTGGTCACGCCGTAGATGTTGCGCGGCGCGAGCGGCCCCGATTCCTCGTCGAGCCAGACCGCGTGGTCGGCGGTCTCGTCGCGGATCGCCTGCGAGATCATCAGCGAGGTGGTGGAGGTGAAGACGAAGCGGTCGTGTCCCGCTCGGACCGCCGCCTCCAGCAGGTTGAGCGTGCCGGTCACGTTCACGTCGATGAAGCCCTGCGCCGGATACCGGGCGATGTCCGGCTTGTGCAGGGCGCCGGCATGGATCACCGCCTCGATGCCGTGCGCGCCGAAGACTCGCGCGACCAGCCCGGTCTCGGCCACCGAGCCGAGCACCTGCGTCTCAGGCCCAGGTGCCACGTCGAGCCCGGTGACGGCGTGGCCCGCCGCGCGCAGTTGCGGGGCGAGGAACCGGCCGAGCCAGCCGGAGGAACCGGTGAGAAGCACGCGCATGATGCCATATGCGCAGATGTGGGCGACGGGGGAAGCGGGGTATACGGTGTCCGCGCAGCGCCACGCTCGAAAGGCCATCGAACCCGGTCACATGACCTCGGACACCAGCCAGACCCTCGGGCACCCTGCGGAGGCGGCCCCTCCCCGCTCCGGCGGGAACGACGCCCCCGGCCTTCGCCCCAGCATCCTCGACCCGCTCTTCGCCCCCGCCCGCGGCCTGCCCGGCGTCGGGCCGAAGATCGCGCCGCTGATCGAAAAGCTGCTCGGCTCCGAGGAGCGGCCGGCCCGCGTCGCCGACCTGCTGTTCCATCTGCCGCAGAGCGGCGTCGCCCGGCCGCTCTGCGGCTCGATCCGCGACGCGCCGACGGGGGAGCCCGTCACCCTCGGCGTCACCGTGGTGGCGCACCGGCCGCCGGCCCCCGGCAAGCGCGCCTTCCGGGTGCTGGTGGAGGACGGGACCGGCGACATCAGCCTCGTCTTCTTCGGCATGCCGCGGGGGCGCATCGAGAAGATGCTGCCGCTGGGCGCACACCGCTACGTCTCGGGCCGGATCGACCTGTGGGACGGCACCCGGCAGATGGTGCATCCCGCGCGCATCCTCGACGAACAGGGGCTCGCGGGCCTGCCCGCCGTCGAGCCGATCTACGGCGCGACCGAGGGGCTGACCTCGCGGGTGATCGGCAGGATCGTCCACGGGGCGCTCGACCGGCTTCCCGTGCTGCCCGAGTGGCAGGACGCGTCCTATCTCGCCCGCAATCGCTTCCCGCCCTTCGCCGAGGCCCTGCGCACCGAGCACCGCCCCGAGGAGGCGCCCCCTCCCCCGGTCGAGGGGCAGGCCCCGCCCGCGAGCCCGGCCCGGCGCCGGCTCGCCTACGACGAGCTGCTCGCCTCGCAGCTCGCCCTCGCCCTCGTGCGCGCCCGCCAGCGGCGGAAAGCCGGCCGGGTCAATGCCGGCGACGGGCACCTGAAGGCGCGGGTCGAGGCCGCCCTGCCCTTCGCTTTGACCGGCGCCCAGACGCGGGCGGTGGAGGAGATCCGTGCCGACATGGCCTCCGAGCGGCGGATGCTGCGCCTGCTCCAGGGCGATGTCGGCTCCGGCAAGACGGCGGTGGCGCTGCTCGCCATGGCCTCGGCGGTGGAGGCCGGGCGGCAGGCGGCGCTGATGGCGCCGACCGAGATTCTCGCAAGGCAGCACTACGAGCGGCTGGTGCCGCTGGCCGGCGCCCTGCGCCTGCGGCTGCTGACCGGCCGCGACCGCGCGGCCGAGCGCCGGGCGACGCTGGCGGATCTGGCGGCGGGCGCGATCGACATCGTGGTGGGCACCCACGCCCTGTTCCAGGAGGCGGTGGCGTTCCGCGATCTCGGCCTCGCGGTGGTGGACGAGCAGCACCGCTTCGGCGTGCACCAGCGCCTCGCGCTGGGCGCCAAGGGCGAGGCCGTCGACATCCTGGTGATGACCGCGACACCGATCCCGCGCACGCTCGCGCTGACCTTCTTCGGCGACATGGACGTCTCGGTGCTCGACGAGAAGCCGGCGGGGCGCCAGCCGATCAGGACCATCACCGTCCCCGTGGAGCGCATCGACGAGGTGGTGGAGGGCCTGCACCGGGCGCTTGCATCGGGCGACCGGGTCTACTGGATCTGCCCGCTGGTGGCCGAATCGGAATACGTCGATCTCGCCGCGGCGGCCGAACGCTTCGCGGATCTCAAGAAGCATCTCGGGGACGGGGTCGGTCTGATCCACGGCAGGATGCCGGGGCCGGAGAAGGATGCGGCGATGGAGGCGTTCGCCGCCGGCCGCATCCGCGTGCTCGTCTCCACGACGGTGGTGGAGGTCGGCGTCGACGTGCCGGAGGCCACCATCATGGTCATCGAGCATGCCGAGCGCTTCGGGCTGGCCCAGCTCCACCAGCTCCGCGGCCGGGTCGGGCGCGGCTCGAAGGCCTCGTCCTGCCTGCTGCTCTATCGCGGACCGCTCGGCCAGGTCGCCAAGGCGCGCCTGGAGATGATGCGCGGCAGCGAGGACGGCTTTCGCATCGCCGAGGAGGACCTGCGCCTGCGCGGCGAGGGCGAGGTGCTCGGCACCCGCCAGTCCGGCATGGCCGCCTTCCGCCTCGCCCGGCTGGAGAGCGACGGCGACCTGCTGGAGGCTGCCCGCGACGACGCCCGGCTGATCGTGGAGCGCGATCCCGGGCTCCGGAGCGAGCGCGGCCGGAGCTTGCGGGTGCTGCTCTACCTGTTCGAGCGCGAGGCGGCGATCCGGCTGATCGGAGCGGGCTGAACCCGAATCCGTTCGGAGTCACGGCAATCCGAACGGCGCGTTCAGGAACCCGAGGGTGGTGCAAAAAGGCGAGCGACTGCGGCAACGCTGCGCGGCGTCGCGACGATTTCGCATTTGGATCAATGGCTTATGGGCTTATGCTCGCGCTTCCGCTGAAGCTTGGTGCAGGCGGAAAATGTGAAATTACCTTGTATCTGCCCAAATTGCCCCTTAACTGGAGATGAACAAACGGCCTCGTAGACCGGGGTGCAACTGGAAAAAAGGAGGATCGCGATGTCGATCGCACCGTTCCAACGCCTGCCGGGTTCCTCCGAGAATTGGGGAGCCGACGCGCTCTGCGCCGAACCCTGGCTTATGCCGATCTCGGACAGCGCCCTGCGCGACGAGGCCACGACGGAGGCCCTGGTGAGCGCCGTGCGGCAATCCTCGCGCCGGTTCTGGATCGCGGCCAACGCGCTCTGCGCCGCCCTCGCCCTGCTGCTGAGCGCACAGATCGCGGTCGACTGGACGTCGCCGGTGTCCCGTCCCTCGACCGGGCATCAGGTCGCCGACGCGACGCCGCCGACCATCGCCGTCGAGAAGGCCTCGCTGCATCGCTGAGGCTCGTAAAACCTCGGGATCGTCCGAGTCTGTTTGACAGCGGTGATCCCATCTCGCCCCTTATCCTGAGGTGCCGCGTGAGCGGCCTCGAAGGGTGTTCCAGATCCCGGGCGATTCCTCGAGCACCCTTCGAGGCCTCCGCTGCGCTCCGGCACCTCAGGATTGAGGGTTCAGGATGGGAGTAGGGCTTTTCTCTCGCCTTGCCGTTGCCTGACGAAGACACGTTGGCCTGGTCAAACAGGCTCTCAGAGATCAGGGCGCGCCGGTTCCCGGCGCGCCTTTTCCGTTTCCGGGGCCGCTTCGCCCTCCTGCATCTGCGCGTTGCGCAAGGAGGCGGCCATGGCGTGGAGGCCCGCCCGCGGATCCTCCGGCTGGATCACGCCCGCCGACATCACGAGCTTGGCCGCGTCGTCGACGCTGATGGCGACCTCCACGATCTCCGCGCGCGGCAGGTAGAAGAAGAAGCCCGTGGTCGGGTTCGGCGCGCAGGGCAGGAACACGCCGACATAGTCCTTCGCGCCGCCTTCCTTCGCCTGGAGGACGCCCTGCACCTCGTTCGCCGCGGGGGCCGAGAGGAACACCACCGACCACGTCCCCTTCACCGGGAATTCCACGAGGCCGACGGTGCGGAACGAGGTGCCGTTGGCCGAGAACAGCGTCTCGAAGATCTGGCGCAGGCCGCGATAGAGCCCGGAGATGACGGGCGTGCGGGCGAGCAGCACCTCGCCGAACTCCACCACCGAGCGCCCGACCAGGTTGGCGGTGAGGAAGCCCAGCAGCGTCACCGCGACGAAGGCGATGACGAGGCCCAGGCCCGGAATCGAGAAGGGCAGGTAATGGTCCGGCAGGTAGCTCACCGGCACCAGAGGCTTCACCCAGCCGTCGATCAGGGCGATGAACCACCACGTGATGTAGATGGTGATCGCGAGCGGACCCGCGACGATGATGCCGGTGAGGAAGTAGGTCCGCAGCCGGCCGCGGGCGCTGACGCGCGTCTTGGACGGGGCGGGTTCCGGAGCGTCCGGGATCGGCGAGAGGGTCGGCGCCACGCATGCACCTCGGGAGGCGAAGAAGAGCGGGACGGCGGATTTTCATCCCGCTCTCCGGCGCAGAGACCTAGCCGCTGCGACCGGAGGGCTCAAGAGCGGCGGAGCGCCGGGCGGGGCCCGCAAGGATGAGTGGTGCGCGAGGCAACTTGATCGGGGCCTACGAAAACTTACCTCGACTCTGCCCGTAGCGGCTCAGTTCAAGGGAGAGGACGCGATGCACGTCACCATCGAGCAGGCGGACAAGGCCATCCAGGCCGCCCGCGCCAAGGCGGTCGAACTCGGCACGCAGATGTGCATCGCGGTCGTCGATTCCGGCGGCAACCTCAAGGCCTTCCATCGCATGGACGGCGCCTGGGTCGGCTCCATCGACATCGCCCAGAAGAAGGCCAGGACCTCCGTGTTCTTCGGCATGAAGACCGGCCAGATCGGCGCCCTCTCGCAGCCGGGCGGCTCGCTCTACGGCATCGAGCACTCGAACCAGGGGCTGATCACCTTCCCCGGCGGCATCCCGATCGTCGATGCGGACGGCGAGATGTCGGGGGCCATCGGTGTCAGCGGCTCCTCGGTGGAGAACGACGACGCGGTGGCGCTCGCCGGCGCCAGCGCGATCGGCGACACCGAGCTGCCCGACCACCCCTGGCGCACCTGATTCCTTCTTCGAGCCCATCGATCCGGCTTCCGGAGCCGGGTCGATGGGCCGAGCCGCAGCCTTCGCATTCAGTCCTGGCGAAGAACGGCCGTCCGAGAGCGAGGCCGGCGCTCCGGCCCACCTTTCACTCCACCGTGACCGACTTCGCCAGGTTGCGCGGCTGATCGACGTCTTTGCCCATGAAGACGGCGGTGTGGTAGGCGACGAGCTGGATCGGCACCGCGTAGACGATCGGCGCGACGACCGGATCCACGTCCGGCATGGTCAGCGTCGCCAGCGTGTCGAGCCCGGCCGCCGCCGCGCCCTTCGCGTCGCCGACGAGGATGATCTTCCCGCCGCGGGCCGCGACCTCCTGCATGTTCGAGACGGTCTTCTCGAAGATCGCGTCGTGAGGCGCGATGACGATCACCGGCACGCTCTCGTCGATCAGGGCGATCGGCCCGTGCTTGAGTTCGCCCGCCGCGTAGCCCTCGGCGTGGATGTAGCTGATTTCCTTGAGCTTCAGCGCGCCTTCGAGCGCCATCGGGTAGCTCGTGCCGCGCCCCAGATAGAGCACGTCGCGGGCCTTGGCGATCTCGCGGGCGAGCCCCTCGACCTCCGCTTCCATCTTCATCGCCTCCGCCATCAGGCCGGGGGCGGTGATGAGCGCGTCGACGATGGCGCGCTCGCGCGCCGCATCGATCGTGCCGCGGGCCCGGCCGGCGGCGAGCGCGAGGCAGAGCAGCACCGTGAGCTGGCAGGAGAAGGCTTTCGTGGACGCCACGCCGATCTCGGGGCCGGCGAAGGTCGGCATCACCACGGAGGATTCCCGGGCGATGGTCGAGGTCGGCACGTTGACCACCGCCAGCGTGTGCTGTCCCTGTGCCTTGGCGTAGCGCAGCGAGGCCAGGGTGTCGGCGGTCTCGCCCGATTGCGAGATGACGAGGGTCAGCCCGTCCCGCTCCAGCGGCGGCTCGCGGTAGCGGGTCTCGGAGGCGACGTCGATCTCCACCGGCAGCCGCGCCAGCGTCTCGAACCAGTACTTGGCCACCAGACCGGCATAGTAGGCGGTGCCGCAGGCGGTGATCGACAGCCGCGAGAGCCGGGCGAAGTCGAAGGGCAGCGCCTCGGACAGGACGACCTGGCCGCGCGCCATGTCGACGTAGTGCGCCAGCGTGCGGCCGACGACCTCCGGCTGCTCGTGGATCTCCTTCGCCATGAAGTGGCGGTGGTTGCCCTTGTCCACGAGGTAGGCCTGCGTCGCGATCTTTTGGCGCGGCCGGCGTACCACGGCACCGGCGATGTCCCGGATCTCGGCGCCGTCGCGGGTCAGGATCGCCCAGTCGCCCTCTTCGAGATAGGTGATCGCGTCGGTGAAGGGGGCGAGCGCCAGCGCGTCCGAGCCGAGATAGGTCTCGCCCTGTCCGAAGCCGATGGCCAGCGGCGCGCCGTGGCGGGCGCCGATCAGGAAGCCGTCCTCGCCCGAGAACAGGAAGGCCAGGGCGAAGGCGCCGCGCAGGCGCGGAAGCGCGGCTTCCACCGCCGCCACGGGGCCGAGCCCCTGCCCCATCAGGTGGCTGACGAGCTGGGCCACCACCTCGGTGTCGGTCTCGCTCTCGAAGCGCGCGCCCGTCGCCTCGAGTTCCGCCTTCAGCTCGCGAAAATTCTCGATGATGCCGTTGTGGACCACCGCCAGCCGCTCGGTGGCGTGCGGATGGGCGTTGGTCTCGGTCGGGCGCCCGTGCGTGGCCCAGCGGGTGTGGCCGATGCCGACGGCACCCGAGAGCGGCGACTGGACCAGCTTGAGCTGGAGGTTCGAGAGCTTGCCTTCCGCCCGGCGGCGGTCGAGCCGGCCGTGCTCCAGGGTGGCGACGCCGGCGGAATCGTAGCCGCGATATTCGAGCCGCCGCAGCGCCTCGATCATCGCCC
This sequence comes from Methylorubrum populi, assembly GCA_036946625.1. NCBI lineage: Bacteria > Pseudomonadati > Pseudomonadota > Alphaproteobacteria > Hyphomicrobiales > Methylobacteriaceae > Methylorubrum > Methylorubrum populi. The sequence continues at coordinate 2,260,237 of JAQIIU010000003.1, read as the reverse complement.
CCGCGACCGGCTCACGCCCGACGATGCCTACGATTCCGCACATGGCCGATCCTGAAGCCGCCAGAGACACGCGCCCGACGCCCCATGACGGGACGCGCCCCGGGGCCGGCTCCCTGCCGTGCAGGGGCCGGACCTTGGGCTTGGCGCGAATCCGGGGGTTGTAAGGATTGGACCGCGATAAGGCCAGCGCCTCCGGCGTCGCTCAGCCGCGCTTCGCCTCGCGCGCCGCTTTGGCCGCCTTCAATGAATCGCGCAGGATCTTGGCCGCCCCCTCGCGGTTGGCCTGCCGCCCGCGCGCCACGGCGAGCGCGTCCGCGGGCACGTCGCGGGTGATCACCGAGCCGGCGCCGACCAGAGCGCCGGCGCCGACGCTCACCGGTGCCACCAGGGCCGCGTTCGAGCCGATGAAGGCGCCCGCGCCGATGGTCGTGCGGTGCTTCGACACGCCGTCGTAATTGCAGGTGATGGTGCCGGCGCCGATGTTGGCGCCCGCCCCCACCTCGGCATCGCCGAGATAGGTCAGGTGCGAGGCCTTGGCGCCCGCGTGCAGGGTCGCGTTCTTGATCTCGACGAAATTGCCGAGATGGACACCCGCTTCCAGCACCGCGCCGCCGCGCAGGCGCACGTGCGGGCCGATGTCGGCGCCCTGCATCAGCCGCGCGTCGTGCAGGTGCGAGAAGGCGCGGATGGTGCAGCCGTCGCCCACGACCACGCCGGGCCCGAACAGGCAATGGGGCTCGACGATCACGTCGCGGCCGAGCACGGTGTCGACGCTGAGGAACACCGTCTCGGGGGCGGTCAGCGTCGCACCGCCGAGCTGGGCCGCGCGGCGCAGGCGCGCCTGGATCGTCGCTTCCGCGATGCCGAGCTGGACGCGGTCGTTGACCCCTTGCGCTTCCGTCTCGGCCACCGGCACCACGGCGACGGGGAGCCCGTCGGCGGCGGCGAGCGCCACCGCGTCGGTGAGGTAATACTCGCGGTTGGCGTTGTCGTTGCCGATCCGCTCCAGCAGGCCGAGGGCGTGGGTGCCGGACAGCGCCATCAGCCCGGCATTGGACAGGCGGACCCGGCGCTCCTCCGCCGAGGCGTCCTTCTCCTCGCGGATCGCCAGGACGCGGCCGGCTTGCGTCAGCACCCGCCCGTAGCCGGTCGGATCGGCGGCCTCGAAGGCCAGCACCGCCACCGCCGCACCCTCGCGCAAGGGCGCGCGCAGCCGCGCATAGGTCTCGGCGGTGATCAGCGGCGTGTCGCCGAAGGCCACGATCACGTCCTGGCCGCCTTCCAGGGCGGCGCGGGCGGCGAGCACGGCGTGCGCCGTGCCGAGGCGCTCGGCTTGCGGGTGGACGCCGGCCCCCGGGGCCATCCGTTCGATCTCGCGGGCGACGTCCTCGCGGCCCGGCTCGACCACCACGGCGAGGCGGGAGGCGCCCGCCTCCTGCACCGCGGCGAGCACGTGGCCGAGCATGGAGCGGTTGGCGAGCGCGTGCAGCACCTTGGGCCGATCGGAGCGCATCCGCGTGCCCTTGCCGGCGGCCAGCACGATCGCCGTGAAGCCGTCCTTTTCCGACCCATCGTCCCTGCCCGCCATCATCGAACCCGTTCCCCGCCGCTCGGATCGCAGTCCGTTTAGCGGATCGGGCGGCGGACGCGAAGGCCGAACCGTTCGGGCAAGGGATCGGGCGGCCGGAGGGTGCGCGTCACCACGGGAAGGCCAGTGGGAAAGCTTTGTTCCCACCTTCGGGAAGGAAAGGTCGTGATGTGTCCATCAGATCATGAGAAAATCCATCGTTAGGCCAGGGTTGATGCAAAGGATCATTCGGAGATTATCTCATACGACATCCGGTTGATGACTTCGGCCTCTCCTGCGTCATCGCGAGGCGAAGCCGTGGCGATCCAGGGCGCGTCCTTTCCGGACCTGTCGCGCCCTGGATCGCTTCGCGGCCGCTCGCGATGACGGAGGGGGGCGAAACCCGAAGCGATCAATCGGAAACAGTATAACACTTGTGGGATTGTGGAAGAAATCCATCAAGTGGCGATGGCCTCCGTCCCTCCGGAGATGCGTTGCCAAGCGCCGTCGCGCTCCTTGCCGGAGCGGGACCGGGCCGCACCGCCCTCCCCCGAGGCAGGTTCGGTTCGTCCGTCACGCCGATGCCGAGCGGCGGCTCTATGATCGAACCATCCCGAAATCCTCGATGCCGGGCCCGATGCCGTGAGCGATCCGACCTATCCGCCCCTCGACGTGCTCAAGCCTGTCGCCTTCGGCCTGTGGATCGTGGACAGCGGGCCGATCCGCGCCGCCGGGCTGCCGCTGCCCGTGCGCATGAGCGTGGTGCGGCTCGGCAACGGCGCGGTCTGGCTCCACTCGCCGACGCGCTACGACGCGGACCTGCACCGCGCGATCGAGGCGCTGGGGCCGATCCGCCACCTCGTCGCGCCCAACGTCGCGCACTGGACCTATCTGAAGGAATGGCAGCGCCATTGCCCGCAGGCGCTGACCTGGGCGGCGCCGAACCTGCGTGGGCGCCGACAGGTCCGGCAAGCGGGGATCCGCCTCGATCGGGATCTCGCCGACGCGGCGCCGCCCGAATGGTCCGCCGACCTCACCCAGAGGGTCGTTCCCGGCGGCTTCGGCTTCCGGGAGGTCGCCTTCTTCCACGCCGCCTCGGCGACGCTGATCCTGACCGACCTCGTGCTGAACCTGGAACCGGAGAAGCTGCCGCTTCCGTTGCGCCCGTTCCTGCGGCTGGCCGGGGCGACGGTGCCGGACGGGCGGGCGCCGATCTACCTCCGCCTCGTCATACGCCTGCGGCGGCGCGACGCGGCCCGCGCCGCCGCGGCCCTCGTCGCCCTGGGACCGCAGCGGGTGGTGTTCAGCCACGGCGCCTGGTTCGACCGGAACGGCACGGCCGAACTGCGCCGCTCCCTGCGCTGGCTGCTCGGCTGAGGCGGGCCGCGCCTCCGCGCGGGCAACCGCCCTCCGTTATCGCGAGCGGTAGCGAAGCGATCCAGGGCGCGACAGGTCCGGAAAGGGCGCGCCCCGGATGGCCACGGCTTCGCCTCGCAAGGACGCAGGACAGGCCGAACGCATCGACCGGATGGCGTATCGGTCCCTTCGACGGCCCGATGCCCGGATTGCCCTGCGAGTCGTGTTCCGAGCGTGCTCCGCCCCATGGCGTGCGAGGGTTCCACGCCTATCCACAGGAATTCTCTCAGCTTGCGCAGCCTCGCGGGCGGCGCTTCACCGTCCCTGCGGTCTCACGTCCTCGGCTTGCGCCTGCCGCAGGGCATCGAGCAGCGCGCCCTCGATGAGCAGGGCGGAGCCGTAGTGGAACTCGATGTCGAAGGCGTGCCGGGCGTTCATCGACAGCGAGGCGCTCTGCATGGCGACGAGCCGGCCCGCCTCGTCGAACAGCCCCGAGCCCGACCCGCCGTAGCCGTCGTTGCAATCGTGGCGGGCACGCCGGGTGCCGCCCTCGGTCGGCGGGTCGATCCGGCGGATCGTGCAGGCTTCGAGGCTGCTGTCGCCCCGGTAGTTCTGGTGGCCGCCGGGGGCGACCAGGGTGACGGGCAGCGACAGGTCGCCCGTGGGAAGATCCGGCGGCGCTTCGGGCACCGGCTGGCGCGCCGCCTCGGCCGGCTGCGCGAGGCGCAGGAGCGCCCAGTCGTCGGTGATGTGCAGGCGTGTGGCGTCCGCGGCCACGCCGAGGCGCAGGCTCTCGGCCACGAAGTCGTAGTTGCGGCCGCCGATCTGAAAGTAGCAGTCGCCGACCTGGCGCGTGGTTTCGAGCTGCCGGTTGCGGAAGTTGTGCGCGTTCAGCATCACGATCGAGGGTGTGCCGATCAGCCACGCGGCGGCGGCTTTCTGCGGCACGCCGTCGGGACGGCGGCACCAGAGCACCCCCGCTCCGGGATAGCGCGCACGGTCGCCGTTCGTGAGGTCGCGCCGCCCGTCATGGGGATAGAGCGCACCGGTTTCGGTCACGTCCCTCGCGAGAACGTGTGCCGGCGGGATCGCATCGGGCGGCGGGTGCGTCGCATCGTCCCCGGCACCGGCGTGGCCGCAGGTCAGTGCGACCAGGGCGAGCATTCCGCCGACCGCCGAATTGTGCCGCACGTGCCGCTCCTGCGCCATCGCCGACGAGCCTCCCGCTCTGCCGGACCGCTTCGCGAGGGCCCGTTGCCGACAGTGGTGCGATGGGGCTCGGCGGTGGTCAAGCGGGCGCCGGGGAGATGCGACGCTACGTCTTCACACTTTTATAATTGCCTTATTGTCCCGACAAGAAATGTCCGACCAGCTAAAGACTTCTCGTTCGATCGAAGCCTAGAAATTATAGGCGAAGGGCCGCTAATAAGTCTTTTATAAGACCGCATCGATCTAAGAATGCTCTTAGCTCCAGCTTGCGGCACTTCGAAGGACTTCGGAGCGAGCCCGGAACCTCAGAAGAACGTCTGAGAGATACCGCGAGGCCGAAAGGCGAGGCGGTCGAGTGAGGAGACGCAGGATGAGCAGGTTTGTGACATCGGTCTCGGCCCTGGCGATGCTGGCGCTCGCGCCAGCCGCGCTCACGAGCGCAGCATACGCCAACGACAAGCTCGTCGAGTTGTCGAAAAGCGACGAAAACTGGGTGATGCCCGGCAAGAACTACGACTCGAACAACTACAGCGAGCTGAAACAGGTCAACAAGAGCAACGTGAAGCAGCTTCGGCCGGCGTGGACCTTCTCCACCGGCCTGCTGAACGGTCACGAGGGCGCCCCCCTCGTCGTCGACGGCAAGATGTACATCCACACCTCGTTCCCGAACAACACGTTCGCGCTCGGCCTCGACGATCCGGGTCACATCCTGTGGCAGGACAAGCCGAAGCAGAACCCGGCCGCCCGCGCGGTCGCCTGCTGCGACCTCGTCAACCGCGGCCTCGCCTACTGGCCGGGCGACGGCAAGACCCCGGCGCTGATCCTGAAGACCCAGCTCGACGGCAACGTGGCGGCGCTCAACGCCGAGACCGGCGAGACGGTGTGGAAGGTCGAGAACTCCGACATCAAGGTCGGTTCGACGCTGACCATCGCCCCCTACGTGGTGAAGGACAAGGTGATCATCGGTTCCTCGGGCGCCGAGCTCGGCGTGCGCGGCTACCTGACCGCCTACGACGTGAAGACCGGCGAGCAGGTGTGGCGCGCCTACGCCACGGGTCCGGACAAGGATCTGCTGCTGGCCTCCGACTTCAACGTCAAGAACGCCCATTACGGCCAGAAGGGCCTCGGCACCGGCACCTGGGAGGGCGATGCCTGGAAGATCGGCGGCGGCACCAACTGGGGCTGGTACGCCTATGATCCGGGCACCAACCTGATCTACTTCGGCACCGGCAACCCGGCGCCGTGGAACGAGACCATGCGCCCGGGCGACAACAAGTGGACGATGACGATCTTCGGCCGCGACGCCGACACGGGTGAAGCCAAGTTCGGCTACCAGAAGACCCCGCACGACGAGTGGGACTATGCCGGCGTCAACGTCATGATGCTCTCCGAGCAGAAGGACAAGGACGGCAAGACCCGCAAGCTGCTGACCCACCCGGATCGCAACGGCATCGTCTACACGCTGGACCGCACCGACGGCTCGCTCGTCTCGGCGAACAAGCTCGACGATACGGTCAACGTGTTCAAGTCGGTCGACCTGAAGACCGGCCAGCCGGTGCGCGATCCGGAATACGGCACCCGGATGGACCATCTCGCCAAGGACATCTGCCCCTCGGCGATGGGCTACCACAACCAGGGCCACGACTCGTACGATCCGAAGCGTGAGCTCTTCTTCATGGGCATCAACCACATCTGCATGGATTGGGAGCCCTTCATGCTGCCCTACCGGGCGGGTCAGTTCTTCGTCGGTGCGACGCTGAACATGTATCCGGGCCCGAAGGGTGACCGTCAGAACTACGAAGGTCTCGGCCAGATCAAGGCGTACAACGCGATCACCGGCGACTACAAGTGGGAGAAGATGGAGCGCTTCGCGGTGTGGGGCGGCACGCTCGCCACCGCCGGCGACCTGGTCTTCTACGGCACCCTCGACGGCTACCTGAAGGCGCGCGACTCCGACACGGGTGACCTCCTCTGGAAGTTCAAGATCCCGTCCGGCGCCATCGGCTACCCGATGACCTACACTCACAAGGGCACGCAGTACGTCGCCATCTACTACGGCGTCGGCGGCTGGCCGGGCGTGGGCCTCGTGTTCGACCTCGCCGACCCGACCGCCGGTCTCGGTGCGGTGGGCGCCTTCAAGAAGCTCGCCAACTACACCCAGATGGGCGGCGGCGTGGTCGTCTTCTCGCTCGACGGCAAGGGTCCCTACGACGACCCGAACGTCGGCGAGTGGAAGTCGGCCGCCAAGTAAGGCTGCAAGAAGCCTGCAAGTGCGAGTCCCCGGCCTCACGGCCGCGACGAACCACCCCTCCCCCGCCCGGGGGAGGGGCCAGGGTCGAGGTGGTGCGGGCCTTCGCAAGCCGCGACCGGTCCGCGCCACCCCGGTTCCCCTCTCCCCCTGAAGACGTCCTCGACCCCGTGGCGACGACGGCACCGGCCGGGATCGGCACGAGAGACTTGCGACGGGTGGAGCTGCGCTCAGCGCCAAAACTGCAAAAAAATCCCAAAGGAAACAGACAGATGACGTTCGTGAACGGACGCCGCCGTGCCGCCGCCCCGGCCGTCGCTCTCGCTGCCGCCGTGACCGCCTTGGCCGGTCTGTGCGTGCCTGTCCTGGCGCAGGAACAGAAGGCCGCCGAGGCCGCGAAGCCGGATGCCGGTTCCCTGCGCATCTGCGCCGCCGAGCAGCCGCCGCTCTCGATGAAGGACGGCTCGGGGCTCGAGAACCGCATCGCCGCCGCCGTCGCCGAGGCGATGGGCCGGAAGGCCCAGTTCGTCTGGCTCGGCAAGCCCGCGATCTACCTCGTGCGCGACGGGCTGGAGAAGAAGACCTGCGACGTGGTGGTCGGGCTCGATTCCGACGATCCGCGGGTGCTCGCCAGCAAGCCCTACTACCGCTCGGGCTACGTCTTCCTCACCCGCGCCGACCGGGATCTCGACATCAAGTCCTGGTCCGACCCGCGCCTGAAGGAGGTCGGCCACATGGTGGTCGGCTTCGGCACCCCCGGCGAGGCGATGCTCAAGGACATCGGCCGCTACGAGGAGGACATGGCCTACCTTTACTCGCTGGTGAATTTCCGCGCGCCCCGGAATCAATACACGCAGATCGATCCGGCCCGGATGGTGAGCGAGGTCGCTTCGGGCAAGGCCGATGTCGGCGTGGCCTTCGGGCCCGACGTCGCCCGCTACGTGCGGGATTCGAGCGTGAAGCTGCGCATGACCCCGGTGCCGGACGATACCGCCCGCAGCGACGGCCAGAAGATGCCGCAGAGCTTCGACCAGTCGATGGGCGTGCGCAAGGACGACACCGCCCTGAAGGCGGAGATCGATGCCGCGCTGGAGAAGGCCAAGCCCAAGATCGAGGCGATCCTGAAGGAAGAGGGCGTGCCCGTGCTGCCCGTCTCGAATTGAGCCGCCCGATCGCTTCCGTGATGAGGACCAAGAACAAGACGATGATGAACCGGACAAAGATCGGAACCGCCCTCCTCGGCCTCGCCCTCGTCGGTAGCCTGCCCGTCCTGGCGCAGCCGCAGTCCGGCCCGCAAACGGGCGTGACGTTCCGCAACACCGTGACCGGCGAGACGCTGGACGTGACGCAGGGCAAGGAGGGCGGTCGCGACACCCCGGCGGTGAAGAAGTTCTTCGAGACCGGCGAGAACAGCTACATCGACGACAAGTCCTGCCTGCGCAACGGCGAGAGTCTGTTCGCGACCTCCTGCTCGGGCTGCCACGGCCACCTCGCCGAGGGCAAGCTCGGGCCGGGCCTCAACGACAATTACTGGACCTATCCGTCGAACACGACCGATGTCGGCCTGTTCTCGACGATCTTCGGCGGCGCCAACGGCATGATGGGCCCGCACAACGAGAATCTGACGCCCGACGAGATGCTGCAGACCATCGCCTGGATCCGGCACCTCTATACCGGGCCGAAGCAGGACGCGGTCTGGCTCAACGACGAGCAGAAGAAAGCCTACACGCCCTACAAGCAGGGCGAAGTCATCCCGAAGGACGCCAAGGGCCAGTGCAAGCCGCTGGAGGAGTGATCCTTTCGGGGTTCGGGCCGGGTCGACCGGCGCGATCGGGGGGGCGAAAACGCCGCTCGCCAAGTCCCAAGACAAGAGTCCCAAGACAAGCAACTCCCGAGAAGAGCACGTCTCAAGAAATGGAGGAAACCATGAAGACCACTCTCATCGCCGCCGCGGTCGTCGCCCTGTCCGGGATCGCCGCCCCGGCGCTCGCCTACGACGGCACCAAGTGCAAGGCCGCGGGCAATTGCTGGGAGCCGAAGCCCGGCTTCCCCGAGAAGATCGCCGGCTCCAAGTACGATCCCAAGCACGATCCGAAGGAGCTCAGCAAGCAGGCCGATTCCATCAAGCAGATGGAAGAGCGCAACAAGAAGCGCGTCGAGAACTTCAAGAAGACCGGCAAGTTCGAGTACGACGTGAGCAAGATCTCGGCGAACTGAATCCCCCCGGGCGAAAGCCCTCCCCTCTCGCGGGGGAGGGTGCCTCGCGGATGCGAGGCGGGAGAGGGGCCGGTTTCCGCACCATCCGGAAACGGGCGCTCCCCTCTCCCAGCCCTCGCCCGCGAGAGGGGAAAGGGAACGCGCGCAGCGCCCACGAAAGCAAAAAAGGCCAACCCGCCGAATGAACACCCTGCGCCCCGGCGACGCCATGCTCACCGATTGGCGGGAGGCGGCCGCGCGCTTCGAGCGCGAGATCGCCAAGGCCGTGGTCGGCCAGGAACGGGCGATCCGCCTCCTCACCATCGCGATCTTCGCCCGCGGCCACGTCATGCTCGAAGGCGATGTGGGCGTCGGCAAGACCACGCTGCTGCGCGCGGTCGCCCGGGGCCTCGGCGGCGCCTACGAGCGCGTCGAGGGCACCGTCGACATGATGCCCACCGACCTGATCTACCACACCTATCTCGGCGAGGACGGCCGCCCGCGGGTCGAGCCCGGCCCGGTGCTGCGGCAGGCCGAGGACCTGTCGGTCTTCTTCTTCAACGAGATCAACCGCGCCCGGCCCCAGGTCCACGCCCTGCTCCTGCGCATCATGGCCGAGCGCAGCGTCACCGCCTTCAACCGCGAATACCGCTTCCCCAACCTCCAGGTCTTCGCCGACCGCAACCGGGTCGAGCGCGAGGAGACCTTCGAACTGCCGGCCGCCGCCCGCGACCGCTTCCTGATGGAGATCGGCATGGAGGCGCCGCGCGACACGGAGGCCCGCCGCTCCCTGGTGTTCGATCCCCGCTTCCACGACACCGACCGGCTGATGGAAGAGGTCGAGGCCGGCGTGCTCGACCACGACCGCATCGGCACCATCGCCGGCGCGATTCAGCACGCGATTTCGGCCGAGCCGGCGATCGAGGCCTACGTCGTCGGGCTGTGGGAGGCGCTGGTGCGCCCCGGCCCCGCCGGCATTCGGCTCCCCGGCATCGACATGGACCGCGTGATCCAGGGCGGCGCCTCGCCCCGCGGCGTCGCCTTCCTCGTGCGCGCCGCCCGCGTCCGCGCCTGGCTGGAGGGCCGCGACTGGCTGGTGCCGGAGGACGTCCGCGCCGTCTTCCCCGAGGTGATGGCCCACCGCGTCTTCCTCGAACCGGTCTACGAGATGCGGCGCGCGCAGATCGTGCCCGACCTGATCCGGGCGGTGTTCGAGACGGTGCCCGCCCCGTGAGCGATCGGCAGGACGGGGCCGACATCGTCTACCTGCCGCGCTGGCGGCCCGGCGGACACAGGGTCGGCGCCCATCGGGGGCGCGATGCCGGCGGCCTCGGCACCTTTCGCGATCAGGTCAGCTTCCTGCGCCTGCCGGACGCGCGCCGCATCGACCTGCGCGCGTCCTTGCGCGATCCGTTCGAGGGCGTGTTCGTGCGCCGCTTCGAGGCGCGCAGCCCGGTCGAGACCTACGCGCTGGTCGATCTCTCCGCCTCGATGCGCTTCCGCGGCCGCGCCGACCGGCTCGGGCTGGCGGGCGCCTTCTGCGCGAGCCTCGCCCGCTCCGCGACGCGGATCGGCGACGGCTTCGGCCTGATCGCCTGCGACGACACCCTGCGGGACGACCTGTACCTGCCCGCCACCCGCCACCGCGCCGCGGCCCAGGCGGCGGCCGCCCGCCTCGGCGAGGCGGCCTGCGAGGGCCGCGGCGCTGAAGGTTTTCCGAAGGCGGCGCGCCGCCTCGCCGGGCGGCCGAAGCTGATCTTCCTCGTCTCGGATTTCCGCTGGCCCGAGGCGCTGATCGAAGAGGTCTTCGCCGCCCTGGCGCTGCACGACGTGACGCCGGTGCTGCTCGCCGATTCCGCCGAGGCCGAGGATCTGCCGGCCTGGGGCCTCGTGGAACTCGACGATCTCGAAGGCGCCGGGCGCCGGCTCGTCTTCCTGCGCCCGTCCTTGCGCCGACGTTGGATCGCCCGCGAGGCGGAGCGCGTCGAGACCCTGCGCCGGATCTGCGCGCCTTTCGCCCGCCCCCCCTTCCGGCTCGCCGACCGCTTCGACGCGGAAGCGCTGAGCCGCCACCTGATGACGACGTGAGAGCGATGCGCGCGCTCCCCCTCAAAGCCCCGCTCGCGCTGGCCGCCCTTCTCACCCTGGCCGCCCTGTCGGCATCCTTGTCCGCGTCCCGGCCCGCCTGCGCCCAGGTGCGCGGTGTCGAGCTGCGCACGCCGCGGGCCTTCGGCTACTTCCAGGGCGATCTGGTCCAGGTGCAGGCCGAGATCCGCACCGATCCGAACTTCACCCTGCAGCGCCCGTCCCTGCCGAAGCCCGGCCCGGTCGCCTACTGGCTCGACCTGAAGGACGTGCGGACGGAGGAGAGCCGGGCGGCGGACGGCTCGAACCTGATCCGCCTGCGCCTGACCTATCAGGATTTCTACGTCGCCCTCGACGCCCGCACCCTCGAAGTGCCGGGCTTCCCCGTCACCATCGAGAGCCCCGGCGCCGACGGCTCGACCACAGCGGTGGCGCAGGTGCCGGCCTGGAAGATCGGCGTCTCGCCCTTGCGCGAGGTGCAGCCGGAGCGGCGCGACGACCCGGCCGAGTATCTGCGGCCCGACGGGCGGGCGCCGCGCCTCGATCCGCAGCCGGCGCTGGCCTCGGCCGCCGCCTTCCTCGGCCTCGCGGTGCTGGCGCTGCTGCTGCTGGCCTACGACCGGGCATGGTGGATTTTTGGAAGTCGCCGTGGCCGGCCTTTCGCGCTCGCCCTGAAGGCGCTCGGTCGGGCGAAGCGACAATCGCAGGGAGAAGCCCTGTACCGCGAGGCACTGCTCGCCCTGCATCGCGGCCTCGACGCGACCGACGGCCGCCGGGTGCTCGCCGACGATCTGCCGGACTTCCTGGGGCGCCATCCGGCCTTCAGGGGACAGGCGGGTGGACTCGAAAAATTCTTCTCGGCCTCTCGCCTCGCCTTCTTCGGCCGCGACACCGCCGGGGCCGGGGCGCGGCTGCCCCTGCCCGAGGCGGAGGCGCTGCTGCGCCGCCTCGGCGCGGTCGAGCGGAGCGCGTGATCCCGTGGCGGCGATCCTCCCTCCCCTCGGCGCGGCCACGCCCTGGCTGCTGTGGTTCCTGCCCCTGGCGCTGCTGCCTTTGATCCTGTCCGTCACCCGGCGCAGCGCGGTCTCGTCGGTCTCGGCCGCGCCCGACGATCCGCTCTCCTCGGGCCTGCGGATCACCCTGACCGTCGCCGGCATGCTGGCCATCGGCGGCCTCGTCCTGGCGCTGGCCGGGCCCTACCGCGCCGGCGAGCGGATCACCCGCATCGGCATCGGCGCGCAGGTCTCGATGCTGATCGACCGCTCGGGCAGCATGAACGAGACGTTCGCCGGCCGGCAGCCCTCGGGCGCCGAGGAATCGAAGGCGGCCGCCTCCCGGCGCATCCTGCGCGACTTCGTCGGCGAGCGGGCCCACGACCAGTTCGCCGTCACCGCCTTCTCGACCGCGCCGATGCTGGTCGTGCCGATGACCGACCGGCACGACGCCGTGCGCGCGGCGATCGCCGCCATCGACCGCCCCGGCCTCGACTACACCAACGTCGCCCGGGGGCTCGGCATGGCGCTGTCGCAGTTCGGGGCGGCCGCGCCGGGCGTGTCGCGGGCGCTGCTGCTGGTCTCGGACGGGGCGGCGGTGATCGACCCGCGCATCCAGGCGCAGTTGCGCGCCGAGTTCGCCAAGGTGCGGCCCAATCTCTACTGGCTGTTCCTGCGCACCAAGGGCTCGCCCTCGATCTACGACAAGCCCGCGGGCGAGGACACGCCCCAGGCGGCGCCGGAACGCCATCTCGACCTGTTCTTCAAGAGCCTCGGCGTGTCCTACCGCGCCTTCGAGGCGGAGGGCGCCGAGGCGGTGGCGAACGCCGTGCGCCAGATCGAGGCCCTGGAGCGCGATCCGATCCCCTATACCGAGGAGCGCCCCCGCCGCGACCTCACCGGCTGGGCCTACGGGCTCGCCGCGCTGGGGCTGCTGCTCCTCGTTCTCGCCAAGCTGGCGGAGACCGATTTTTTGCGTAAGCCCGCGCGTGAGCCGGCAACGCGCTCCGCCGATCCGGCTCCTGCCGCACCGAGAAGGGCCGCCGCATGATGCCCTCCGCCCTCGCCCACGCGGCCTCCGCGTCCCCCTCTCTCCGTGCCCGGCTCGGCGCCGGGGCGGCGCGAGGGTGGCGCGCCGCGCGTCCCGCCTTGTTCGTGCTGCTGCCGATCCTGCTGCTCGGGGCCGCTGCCGCCTTCGGCCTCTCCGCGTGGCGCGACACGCGCACCAACGCGGCCATGGCCGAACTGGAAGCCGGGCGCGACATCGCCGTCCCGCCGGACGCCCCCGACGCCCTCCTCGTCGCGCGCACGAAGTTCCTGGCCTTCCGCGACCGTCTCGGCGAGGCCGAGCCGCTGCTCGAGACCCTCGACCGGCGCGGCGCGGCCGAGGCCTCGGCCCGGGCCCGCTACATCGTCGCCAATGCCCGCATCCGGCAGGCCTTCCTGCTGATCGAGCGCAGCGAACTCGACAAGGCGGGCCCGCAGGTGACGCTCGCCCGCCAGGACTACCGCCGGGCACTCCAGGCCCGGCCGGACTTCTGGGACGCGAAGTTCAACTTCGACGTCGCCTCGCGCCTGATCCGCGACTTTCCGGAATTCGATCGCAAGTTCGGCGACGAGTTGAAGGCCGAGCCCAAGCAGATCTGGACCGACATCCCCGGCCAGCCCAGAGGCGGGCCATGAACCAGGGGACCATGAACCAGGGGACCATGAACGAGCGGGCCATGAAACCGGCCTCCGGCCTGTGGGCCGCACTCCCGTTCGGAAAAAACCTGCGCGACCGTCGCTTCCAGGCGCTCGCCGCCGCGCTGGGACTCGCGGTGCTCGCGATCCTCGTGCCGCCGCTGCCGCTCACCCGCTCGGGCGTCTCGGTGCTCGCCGTGGTCGACATCACCGGCAGTATGAACGTGCGCGACTATACGCTCGACGGGCGCCCGGCGAGCCGGCTCGACATCGCCAAGGCGGCCTTGCGCGGGCTGATCCCCGAGCTGCCCTGCGGCTCGCGCCTCGCGCTCGGTCTGTTCACCGAGCGGCGGCCGTTCCTGCTGTTCACGCCGATCGAGGTCTGCGCCGATTTCGCCCCGCTCGACGGGGCGATCGCGGCGATCGATTGGCGCATGGCCTGGGAGGGCGACAGCCGCGTGGCCTCCGGCCTGCATCGGGCCGTCGCCATGGCCGGCGAACTCGACACCGACCTCCTGTTCATCACCGACGGCCAGGAGACGCCGCCGCTGCCCGCCAACGGCATTCCGCCGTTCGAGGGCAAGGTGGGTGCGGTGCGCGGCCTGATCCTCGGCGCGGGCGGCTACGGTCTCTCCCCGATCCCGAAATTCGACGATCGCGGCCGCGAGACCGGCTTCTACGCCGAGACCGACGTGCAGCAGGAGAACCGCTTCGGCCCGCCGCCGGCCGACGCGGAATCGCGCGAGGGCTACAACCCGCGCAACGCGCCCTTCGGCGGCGCCGCGGCCCGGGGCGAGGAGCATCTCTCCTCGGTACGCGAACCGCATCTGAAGGCGCTGGCAGCCCAGACCGGCCTTGCCTACGCCCATCTCGACGGGCCGGGCGGCCTTCGCGCGCCCCTCCTCGCGGCCGCCACGCCGCGGCCGCTGCCCGGCCGGCTCGACCTGCGCCCCTTCCTCGGCGCGGCGGCGCTCGCCCTTGTGCTCGCCGTCTTCCTCGCCGGCGCGCTGCGCGCCCGCACGATCCCCTTCACCCCCAGCAGGATGTCATGATGCGTCTGTCCCTCCTCGCCCTGCCGCTCGCGCTCGCCGCGACCGCCGCGCTCGCCCACGGGCCGACCCCGCAGAAGGTCTCCCAGTCGATCACGATCAAGGCGAGCCCGGACGCCGTGTGGAAGGTGGCGGGCGATTTCGCCAGCATCGGCAAGTGGCATCCGGATCTCGACAAGGCCGAAGGGGGCGGGTCCAAGGAAGGCGACAGCCGCACGCTGATCTTCAAGAGCGGCGCCAAGCTCACCGAGGGCCTCGACGAGTACAAGGCGGCGGATCACACCTATTCCTACCGGATGTCCGATCCGGACCTGAAGGCGCTGCCGGTCTCCTCCTACTCGGCGACCTTCACCGTGAGCCCGGAGGGCGACGGCTCCAAGGTCGAGTGGATGGGCCGGTTCTATCGCGGCGACACCGGCAACGAGCCGCCTGAGAATCTCAGCGACGAGGCCGGCAAGACGGCGATGAACACGTTCTTCTCGGACGGCCTGAAGGGCCTGAAGGCGGCCGTGGAGGGCGGCAAGTCCAAATGAGGCAAGTCCAAATGAGGGGAGAGGCACAATGATCCGCCCCGCCCTCGCCGCGCTGATCCTCGCGCTCGCCGGCCTGCCGGCGCGGGCCGCGGCGGTCTACGTCGCGAGCCAGCAGGGGGCGCAGGTGGCGCGCATCGAGGCGGGCGAGGTCGCGGGGCATGCCACCGTGGCGGGCGCGCCCGCCACGGTGGCGGCGGGCGGCGGCCTCGTGTTCCTCAGCCATCCGGACGGGCACGCGATCACCGTGGCCGACGCGGCCACGGGCGCGGTGCTGCGCCGCCTGCCCTACAAGGGACAGGCCTTCGGCCTCGCGGCCTCGGCGGACGGCACGACCCTGTTCGTCGCGGACTGGTCGGGCAACCGCATCGACCGGCTCTCGGCCGCCGACGGCCGGGTCGAGGCCTCCGCCGAGACCGGCCGCGACCCGGCCCACATCGTCCTCGACCGCGCCGGCCGCCTGTTCGTGGCCGACCGGGAGAGCCATCAGGTCAGCGTGTTCGACGGGGCGCGCATGACCCGGCTCGCCACGATCCCCGTCGGCACCGCGCCCTTCGCCCTGGCGCTCGGCCCCGACGAGCGCCGCCTCTACGTCGGCAACGTGCGCAGCAACGACCTCGCCGTGATCGACACGCAAGCGCTGAAGCCGCTGGCCACCGTGCCGGCCGGCGCCATGCCCTACGGCATCGCGGTCAGCCCGGACGGGGCGCGGGTGCTGGTGACGAACCAGCATGCCGGGACGGTCACGGTTCTCGATGCCGGCACGCTCACGATCGCGGCGACGATCGGCGTCGGCCGCTATCCCGAAGGCATCGTGATCGAGGGCGGCAGGGCCTACGTGGCCAACTGGTTCTCCGACACCGTCTCGGTCATCGATCTCGCCGTGCTGAAGGAGGTCGCCCGCCTGCCGGTCGCCGAGGGGCCGCGCAGCCTCGCCGTCGCCGCTCCCGCGGAGACGCTGCCGAAGGAGACGCCGCGATGAGAGACGCGAGACCGCTCGCGGCCGGGCTCGCCGCCCTGCTGATCCTTTCCGCCTGCGACCGCGGCGGCGAGGATGCCGGCCAATCTTCCGGTCGATCGTCCGGCGACGATCGGGCGGTCGTCGCCTCGACCTCCGAGGATCGGCTGCCCGACTGGCTCTCGCCCACCGACGGCAGCGACCCGGCGCGCTGGCTCGCGGGCCGCGAGGCGGGACACCCCTTGCCCGGCGACGCAGCCGAGGTCGGGGGAATGCGCGAATCCCTCGACCGGGCGCGCAGCGCCTTCGTGGAAGACAAGCGCATGATCGCCAACCGCACGGTGCAGCTCGGGCAGATGCTGTCCGAGATCGGCAAGCCGGAATCCTATCGCGGCCTGCTCGACGGCCTGGGCGAGATCGCGGCCGTGCGCGGCCGCCACAAGAGCCTCTACGGCGAGATGTGCCAGCACTACTACAACACCCGCGCCCAGGGCGCCGACCACGCCACCGCGCTCGCCCGTCTCGAAGCCCGGGAGCGGCCGCGCGATGCGGCGTCCCCCGACGCGGCGCCCGAACCGTCGCCGGACCGGCCCCGGGCGCCGTCGGTGGAGACTCCGGAAGGCAAGCCGCCGGGAGGGCAGCCGTGAGCGACGGGCGCGCCTCCGCCCGCGGCGCGGCACCGGCCCGGCCGGAGACGATCCTCGTCATCGACGACCACCCGATCGTGCTGCAGGGTGTGCGCCGGATCGCCGAGGCGGCGGGCGTCCGCACGATCCACGAGGCCGCCGACGTCGTCTCGGGCTACCGCCTGTTCCACCGGCACCGGCCGGACCTCGTGGTGGCCGACCTGAGCTTTCGCGACGACGGCCTGTCCGGACTCTCGCTGATCCGCCGCATCCGGGCGCTGGAGCCGGCGGCGCGCATCCTCGTCTTCAGCATGCATGCCGACCCGGTGCTCGTCTCCCGGGCGCTGGAGAGCGGAGCGCTCGGCTTCGTGCTCAAGGACGCCGGTGTGGACGCGCTTCTGGAGGCCCTCGACGCCGTCCATGCCGGGCAGGGCTACCTGCCGCACCCGCTCGCCACCGACGTGGCGATGCTCAATCGCAGCGCCCGCCCCGCTCCGCTCGCCACCCTGAGCACCCGCGAGTTGCAGATCCTGTCGCTCCTGAGCCAGGGCAAGTCCTACGAGGCCATCGCCAGCGTCATGGCGGTCAGCTACCGCACCGTCATCAACGCCAGTTCCAGCATGCGCAGGAAGCTCGGCGTCGAGTCCCGCGCCGGGCTGGTCCAGATCGCGGTCAACCGGCGCAACGCGCTGCTGTGACGACCGGGTTCTCGGCAGCGTCCGGAGGGTCCTTCGAGGCCCACTGACGCATGCACCTCAGGATGAGGGTGGGGATGGAAGTCATACCGTTTCCGATCGATCGCTTCGGGTTTCGCTCCACTCCGTCATCGCGAGCGGGCGCGAAGCGATCCAGGGCGCGACCTGTCCGGAAAGGTCGCGCCCTGGATCGCCACGGCTTCGCCTCGCAAGGACGCAGGTAAAGGCCGAAATCATCGACCGGATATCGTATCATACCAGCCGGCGATGATCCCGACTCATCGTCGGCTTCCCTGCAGCTTGGTATGAATCGTCCGGCTCAGATCGTCTGATTGTAGGCGCCGACCTCCGGATGCTGGCGCAGCACCGCGTCCACCGCCGCGAACATCTCGCGCAGCCGCGCCTCGGAGACCGGGCTCTCCACCACCACCACGAGTTCCGGCTTGTTCGAGGAGGCCCGCACCAAGCCCCAGGTGCCGTCGGCGGTGGTCACCCGCACGCCGTTGACCGTCACCAGATCGGTGATCGGCTGGCCGCCCACCGGCTCGCCCGCCGCCTGGAGCGCCCGGAACCGCTCGGTGACCGCCTCGACCACGCCGTACTTCACCTCGTCGGCGCAGTGCGGCGACATGGTCGGCGAGCCCCAGGTCTTCGGCAGCGCCCGGTAGAGGTCGGCCATCGACGCGCCCGGATTGCGGTCGAGCATCTCGATCACCGCGATCGCGGTCAGCAGGCCGTCGTCGTAGCCGCGGCCGACCGGCGCGTTGAAGAAGAAGTGGCCCGATTTCTCGAAGCCGGCGAGCGCCGAGAGTTCGTTCACCCGCCGCTTGATGTAGGAGTGGCCGGTCTTCCAGTAGTCGGTCCGCACGCCGCGGGCCTGCAATTCGGGATCGGCGGCGTAGAGGCCGGTCGATTTCACGTCGACCACGAAGGTCGCGTTCGGGTGCAGCTTCGACAGGTCGCGGGCCAGCATCACCCCGATCTTGTCGGCGAAGATCTCCTCGCCCTCGTCGTCGACCACGCCGCAGCGGTCGCCGTCGCCGTCGAAGCCGAGGCCGACATCGGCGCCGGTCTCGCGCACCTTGTCGGCGATGGCGTGCAGCATCGCCATGTCCTCGGGGTTCGGGTTGTAGCGCGGGAAGGAATGATCCGGCTCGACATCGAGCGGGATCACCTCGACGCCGAGCCGCTCCAGGAGCGCGGGCGCGAAGGCGCCGGCGGTGCCGTTGCCGCAGGCGGCCACCACCTTCAGCGTCCGGGTGACGGGTTTGGCGCGCGACACGAGGTCGTCGAGATAGACCTGGGCGAACCCTTCGACGAATTCGTACGAGCCGCCGTCGCGGTAGCGGAACTCGCCCTTCGTCACGATCTCCTTCAGGCGTCCCATCTCGTCGGGACCGAAGGTCATCGGCCGCTCGGCGCCCATCTTCACGCCGGTCCAGCCGTTGTCGTTGTGCGAGGCGGTGACCATGGCGACACAGGGACAATCGAGGGCGAACTGGCCGAAATAGGCCATCGGCGAGAGCGCGAGCCCGATATCCTTCACCCGCAGGCCCGCCGCCTGCATCCCGGCGATCAGCGCGAGCTTGATCGAGGAGGAATAGGCGCGAAAGTCGTGGCCGGTGACGATGTCGGGGCGCACGCCGCGCTCGTGGATCAGCGTGCCGAGGCCGAGGCCCAGCGCCTGGACGCCCATCAGGTTGATCTCCTGCGGGAACAGCCAGCGGGCGTCGTACTCGCGAAAGCCCGTGGGCTTGACCATCGGCCGTTGCTCGAAGGCGAAGGTGTTCGGTTCGAGCTTCGGCAGGGGCTTGGGAAATGCCTTGGAAAATGCCTTGGACCGATCGGAAGACATCGCAGACCTTTCGCGCGAGCGGCGGCGAACGAGAGCCCGTGCGCCGCCGGAAGGGAAGCCGAAACCGATCGCGATTCTAGACCAGGAGACCGTCCTGGGCCGAGGCGGAATCGACCTTCCGCACCTCAATCCCGATGTTGAACTGGCGCTGGCCCGCGCCGCTGAGGCCGCTCGCGTCGTCGGACTGGTTGTCGATCTCGGCGAAGTGCAGGATCACCTCGTAAGGAGGCCGACGCCAGCGCGCTGCCGCCCACGTTCCTGACGGTGACGGCGTAGCCGAAGCGGCCGTCATCGGCGCCCGTGGTCGTTGGCGTAGGCGACGGCGCCCGATGTTCCCATCCACGCGCCCGCGCACCGCCTGAGCCGGGAGGCCTTCGCCCGGGCGATCGCCCGCAGCCGGTTCTGTCTGTCGCCGGGCGGCGTCGGCTGGGACTGCTACCGGCACGACGAGGTGGCGGCCTTCGGCAGCATTCCGATCTTCGACACCCGTCCGCTCGCCGGCATCGAACCGATCCTGCACGGCCGCGAGGAGGTTCTACCTCGATCCGCAGGACGATCCGGAGCGCGCCCTCGACGCCCTGCTGCGCACCGACGATGCGGCGGTGGACCGGATGACGGCGGCGGCCCGGGCTCTGGTGGTGCGGGCCTACACCTTCGATGCGCTCGCCCGCTACGCCGCCGATACCGGCCGGCGCCGGCCCTTCCCGGGATGAACCTGCGCGCCGCGAAACCCGAGGGATGCTACGTCCGGGATGGCAATGAGGTGCTCGACCGGCACCATTCGTGTTGACGCGGCAGCCGTCTCGGCCTATCTGAGCGCCATACCGTACGCGAGGCTTGGAAACCGAGTCTCCGCAATTGGAAACCTGCGCTCAATTCCGCAGGTTTTTCAATCGCCTCGGTGGGGGATAGTTTAACGGTAGAACCGCGGACTCTGACTCCGCTAGTCCTGGTTCGAATCCAGGTCCCCCAGCCACCTAGCTGCCTAAATCATTCTCAACGCTCAGCTTTCTGTTTCGCTGCCCTGCGGGTTGAGCCGGTTGCTACAATCCGCTGCTACAAAGTCCGCCTGCGGGGCGGCAGGCAAGCAGCGTGCGGACCTCCATCGCCAACGTCGTCCGGCTCGGCCGGACGCTGCACTTCCGGCGGACCGTTCCGCCAGAGCTGCGCGGCTTAATCGGACGGCGTGAACTCACGCGCAGCCTCGGCACCGTCGACCATCAGGCTGCCAAGTTCCACGCCGCCACGCTATACGTCGCCTCAGAACGCCTCTTCGGCGTTGTGCGCGCGACACCCATGCTCACCGACGCTCAACTCGCCCGCCTCGTGCAGGACTTCTACGCGACCGTGCTGGAGCGCGAGAACGCCGTGCGGCTGCACGCTCCGCCCCACGACGATGCCGTCTCCGAGATCCGGGGTGCCTACTACGGCTAGAACACCGCAAGGCGCTCGCCGGCAACCGCCTCGACGAGGCCCGCGTCATCACCGAGGCCATGCTCAAGAAGCAGGGCGTCACCTGCACCGACCTCGCGCCGGTTGATTGGCAGCGCGCACGCCAGGCCGTCATGCGCGCGGGCATCGACGTCGCCGAAGCCCTGCAGGCCCGCTACACTGGCGACTTCAACCACGAGCCCAGAGACAAGCTGCTCCGCGAGACGCTGACCGCGTCACCTGCGGACCAAGCCTCGCCCGCTCCAACCGCGTCAACGCCGCCAGCTACGATGGAGGCGATGACCGCGAGGCCGCGCTCTGCGACGGTTCCTCTCCTGTCGACCGTGACTGAGCCCTTCATCATCGATCAGGTCGCCAGCGGCGCTTGGGAGATGCAGCAGCATCGTGAAGCGTGTCGCGCGTTCGACCAGGGTTCCGATCGCCGAACTGCGCAGCCCGAGAATGAGGTCTCCTTCCCAATGTCCCGGCACCGCGCGATCCTGTGCGTCAGGGGGCCGCTCGCTGATGAGGATCTCTGGGGTGATGAACGATTTGCCCCGACGCGAGCTGCGTGCCCGGGGCACCCGCAAAGCTCGTCCCGTACGCAGGCACGCGGTCAGGTCGCGCTTCAGTGCGCCTCGGCCCTGGACATAGAGGGCCTGGTAGATCGCCTCATGGCTGATGCGCATCGTCTCATCGCCCGGGAAGTCAAGCCGCAGGCGCTCAGCGATCTGCTGCGGGCTCCATGCCATACCCCAGCGCCGATGCTGACGTCGCCCGTGTCGCCGGCCCTTCCAGGGAACGGCTGGTCCCAGTAACGCAGCGCCATTGGGAGCGATGATAGCGCCCGCGAGCCGAGCCTGCACATACGTCCTCAGGGCTGCGTTAGCGGCTAGCTTCGCCTGCTTTGGCCGGCGCGCCGCACGCTCGGCGTGCCATTGAGCTGTCGTGGCACGATAGTCCAGATTGCCGTTGCGAGGCGCCGCGTTCCGCCGCAACTCCCGCGAGATCGTCGAGGCCGCCCGACCCAGCCGCCTCGCTACCTCCCGAACGCCATGACCTTGCGCCCGAAGCAACGCGATCTCCTCACGCTCGGCCAAGGACAGATAGCGATCAGAGGGCGACGGAGCTTCTTCTCGTCGCTGAAGACCGAGCGCACGGCCCGGCGGACCGACCGCACGCGGGATGAGGCCCGCGCCGACGTGTTCGATTATATCTGTTTGATCCCAGGGTTTGATGGTGCACTCTTCACGTTGGAGTGGAGGGACGCGCTATGGGCCAAGTTCTTCACGGCAGCGCCACCACGACGGAGGCAGTCCGTCGAGCGATCCAGCATAGTCAAGCGAGCCTGAGGGCGCTCTCGAAGCGCTACGGGATCAACCGGAAGACGGTCGCCAAGTGGCGGCAGCGGACCTCGGTCGCCGATCAGCGCACGGGTCCGAAGGATCCCCGCTCGACGGTGCTGTCACAGGAGGACGAGGCGGTCGTCGTCGCCTTTCGCCGCCATACGCTCCTGCCGTTGGACGACTGCCTCTACGCGCTCCAGGCGACGATCCCGCACCTGACCCGTTCGTCGCTGCATCGGTGCCTGCAGCGCCACGGCATCAGCCGACTGCCGGAGGTCGACGGTGACAAGCCCAAGCGGTCACGCTTCAAGACCTGCCCGCTCGGCTATTTCCACATCGATCTGGCCGAGGTTCACACAGCCGAAGGGCGACTCTACCTGCTCGTCGCTATCGACCGCACGACCAAGTTCGCCTTCGTTGAGCTCCACGAGAAGGCCACGCGGCGGGTCGCAGGTGACTTCCTCCGCCATCTCATCGAGGCCGTGCCTTACAAGGTGCACACGGTGCTCACCGACAACGGCACCCACTTCACCACGCCCGGCAACGTCGCCTCGGCCGCTTCCGTCATCAAGGAGGCGATTGTAGCCGGCGAGACCTTCCGAGCCCACAGCTTCGAACTTGCCTGCGCCCGCAACGATATCGACCATCGGCTGACCAAACCGCGCCACCCCTGGACGAACGGTCAGGTCGAGCGGATGAACCGCACGATCAAGGACGCGACGGTCAAGCGCTACCATTACGACAGCCACGCGCAACTCCGTGCGCACTTGGCCGACTTTGTCAGCGCCTACAACTTCGCACGCCGTTTGAAGACCCTGCGCGGCCTCACGCCCTACGAAGCCATCTGCAAGGCATGGTCCGCTGAGCCCGGCCGCTTCAGGTCAAACCCGCTCCACCAAATGCCGGGACCAAACACGACCAGCAGTCCCGCATCGACGTAGCCGGCATCCACGAAGTGCTCGGCCGGCAGAAGGTTCTTTGCCGCCAGCTGCTCGTGGATCGCGGCCGTGCTCGCCATGTCCGGCTGCATCGCCGGACAGGTCATCACGTTTGTGATCAGATGGGCCGCGTCCGCATCGCAGACTTCGGTGACGTGTACCTTGTAACCCGACCATTCCATCTGCCGCTTGGTGCTGTAGTGGACCTCCGGGTCGTAGGGAGACTGCAGTCGCTCGCCGACCGGCGGCAACTCGGCGCCGCTGCGCCACCGTGGCGGCCCGCTTCCCTCGCGGGCATAATGCACTCGCCATACATCGCGCAGCGTTCCCACCATCGGCACGGCCCGCACCTCAGGCGGTGCCGCCGGCGCGTCCAGCGCTTCGAGTAGGGCAAACCCGTCCGTACCGATCGCAAGAGCGAGTGCCTCGCGTTCCGTCCGAGCCCTGGGCAGGCGATAGTCCTCCACCCGGCGTCCATAGCGCTCGAACCAGACCGGTCGGCGTCGGCCGCTTGACGGTCGCTCAGGTGCTCGGAGAACTGGAGGACCGTGACCAGGGCCAGCCGCCAGGGCGCAAGACCGGGCTGGCCGCGGGTCGGATAGAGATCGCGGAAGTCCTCGTCCTGGTAGAGGGCGCTGAACTCATCGCGCAACCGCGTCGCGACCGTCCCTTTGGGGAAAGCCGCGCGCGCCACGCGCGCCGTCTCGACGGGGATCGCGCCGATCGGTTCCGGTCGCAGGCTCATCGCGCACCTCCGTGCCAACACCCCCGACCATCTGATTCGCCGACAGTATCTCACCTACATCTGGACGGCGGAGGGCTGGCTCTACGTCGCGGCCGTGATCGACCTGTTCTCGCGCCGCGTGGTCGGCTGGTCGATGCAGGCGAGCATGACGGCGCAACTCGTGGCGGACGCGCTCGTTATGGCGGTCTGGCGCAGGGGCAGGCCGGACGCGCTGCTGCATCACTCCGACCAGGGCAGTCAGTACACGAGCGAGCCGTTCCAGCGGCTGATGGCCGAGCACGGCATCGTCTGCTCGATGAGTCGGTCGGGCAACGTCTGGGACAACGCGGCGATGGAGAGCTTCTTCTCGTCGCTGAAGACCGAGCGAACGGTCCGGCGAACCTACCGCACGCGGGACGAGGCGCGAGCGGACGTGTTCGATTACATCGAGCGCTTCTACAATGCGGCACGGCGGCACTCGACGCTCGGCTACCTCAGCCCCGTCGAGTTCGAAAACCGAGCCAAACTAGCTTAGGCCGGCGTCCACCAAACCGGCAGCAGGCCAACGGAGCGATTGAGACGCCCGATGTGCGTCGGGCCGTCACGCGTATCATGGAAGGGGGCTTGGAGGCATTCGACCTCCGAGCACGTAAATACGGTGTCGAGGGCGCGCAACGAGCCTAGCATTACAGTTGCGTTTTTGGCGAGGTTCTGACTCCATGCGGCACCATGATTCGTGCATCATGGACGCCGGGGGCCTCGATTGAGGCGACGCTGGAGCTCTGGGCCTCTTCGCTGCGGGAGGTGAAGGGACGCATGCGCCCGCTGTTTTCTCAGGAGCGGGTGGCGGCCTCGGCGGGAGCATTCCTGGACGGACTGCTCGGCGCGGAGCGGCGCAAGACCAGTTGGATGCGGGCGGAAGCTGCGGGCGATCCCGGGCCCTGGCGTCAGCAGGCCGTGCTCGGTCGCGGACGCTGGGATGCCGACGCCCTGCGCGACGTCGTGCGGGACTATGCCCTGGAAACCCTGGCCGACCCGGACGCGGTTCTGGTTCTCGACGAGACTGGCTTTCTCAAGCAGGGCAAAGCCTCGTGCGGTGTGCATCGCCAGTACACCGGCTCGGCCGGAAAGATCACGAACTGTCAGATCGGCGTGTTCGCGGCTTACGCCTCGCACCACGGTCACGCGTTCATCGATCGGGCCTTGTACCTGCCCAAGACCTGGACCTCGGATCCGGCCCGGCTGGCCGCCGCCCACGTGCCGGAGGGGACGAGCTTTTCGACCAAGCCGGGATTGGCTCTAACGATGATCGAGCGGGCGATGACCGCCGACGTGCCGTTCTCCTGGGTTGCGGCCGACACCGTCTATGGGGTCGGCGACATCGAGATGGCTCTACGGCGCGCGGGCAAGGGCTACGTGCTCGGGGTCAAGACCGATCACCTGTTCAATTCCTGGGTCGGCAAGCCGCTGGTGGCCGGCACCGCCGAGGCGATCGCGAACGGCCTCGCTCCGACGGCCTGGACGCGCCTGTCGGCGGGCGAGGGCACGAAGGGCGCGCGGCTGTACGACTGGGCTTACTGCGAGTTGGCCGACCTCGACGGTGCCGACTACGATCAGGCCGGCCTGTGGACGCGCGGCCTGCTGATCCGCCGTAGCCTGACTGACGGCGAGCGGGCGTACTTCACGACGTGGTGCCCGGCCGGCACGTCGGTCGCGACCCTGGCGACGGTCGAGGGCCAGCGTTGGACGATCGAGGACGCGTTCGAGACGGCCAAGACCGAACTTGGGCTCGCTCATAATGAGACCCGTTCCTGGCACGGCTGGCACCGGCACGTCAGCTTGGTGATGATGGCCTTCGCCCTGCTGGCCGTAATCCGCCATCACGCCAACGCGCCGCCCCCAAAAAGACGGGCGCGGCCGAGACCGCCCGCGCGCTGATCCGCTGGTCGGTCCAGGAGATCCGCCGCATCGCGGTGCGGCTGGCACAGCGGCGCATCCAGCCCGCTCACGTCATCGCATGGTCGCTCTGGCGACGGGCGCATCAGGCGACCGCCCGAAACGCCCATCTCAAACGCCGTGCGTCAGCCGACAGGGGACGTCAACGGCGTAAGCCCAGCACAATGAACAGCAAGCAAAAATGCTTTAAAACGCAACTGTAATGCTAGGTCGCGGTGAGGAATTAACTATCTGAGCCAGATGGCGATGGCGGCGAGTTTGACGAAGCCCATGAAGTTGACGAGCAGCTTGTCGTAACGGGTGGCGACGCGGCGGAACTGCTTGAGCTTGTTGAAGAAGCGCTCGATCTTGTTGCGCTCCTTGTACAGGTCGCGGTCGTAGGCGCGCGGGCTCTTGCGGTTGCGCTTGGGCGGGATGACCGCCTCGGCTCCGCTCGCCTCGATCGCCTCCGCCAGGGGATCGGCATCGTAGCCCTTGTCGCCCAGAACAGCGTCAGGTTCGAAGCCCGCGATCAGATCGTGAGCGAGCGTGATGTCGTTGCGCTGGCCCGGACTGGCAAGCAGGCGCACCGGGTTGCCCAGTGCATCGCCGGCCGCATGGATCTTGGTACTCAGCCCGCCGCGCGACCGACCCAGGCCCTGGGCATCCGGCCCCCTTTTTCCCTGCGCGCGCCAGTTCCCTGCGCGCGCCAGCCGCGTGCTGATGCGCGCGCACGATGGTCGAGTCGATCATCAGCCATTCCAGATCGGCTTCGCGCGCCAAGTCCGCCAGCATCTGATCCAGAACGCCGCGCGCGATCCAATCGTAGTAGCGCCGCTTCACCGTCGGGTAGTCGCCCAAACGCTTCGGCAAGTCCTTCCAGCGCCCGCCTGAGCGGGCCATCCACAGCAGCGCATCGAGGAACCGCCGGTTGTCCGTGCGGGGACCACGCTTCCCTTTCGTCCCGCCGGGCACGAAGCCCTTCACGCGCTCCCACTGATCGTCCCGAAGCGCGTCTACCTCAACTGACATCGCCGATCTCCTCAATCGGCCAACCCTCCCATTCCAAACTTGCCCCAGACTGACTCCCTTACATTCCTCACCGCGACCTAGTGCTCGTGCGCTGCGTGATACATCGCAAGCGGCGTTAGGGGACAAATGGACGTCCACCTGAGAGCTTCGCGGGCGGGATAGACTCCCCAGGTTGCAGCCCTTTACCAGTGCCAGCGCCGCCGATGATCCACATTACGCCCAGGCCGTACGAGATGCGTGGGCACTACGTCGAGGCCGTCTGTACATCGGCAGCCGCCAGCCCCGGCAAGACCGTGCTCGCCGGGATGGCGTAGAGATCCTTGAAATCCCGATGCTCCCTAAGTGCCCGCGGTCGGTAGGGTCCCGTTCCCGAACAGCTTGCCACATTCGACAGAGCGAAGCGCTCACCCACCGTTGGGTGCATCACTGCATCGGGTTTGATGTCACGCCCGTTCGGCAGTGCCTTCCAGTTCAATCGGCCGGTGAAGGGTCGCAGGATCTTCCACGCGCGCCGCTCGATGGTGTCGTGCATGCCCGCAATCTCGCAGTGCTGGACCCCGTCGGCTCGCGGGTGGCGGTGCAGCTTGTCCTCCTCCATCACCAGCGGGTGGGGAAGCGATCTCGCCTCCTGGATCATCCAGTCGAGAGCGATATCCGAGAGACGGGATTCCGCCTCCGGGTAGCTGCCGCCTATGTCGGAATAGTTGCCCGCGAACCAGACTTGGCGGAAAGTCTCGGGCTCGCCCGGCATCCGCTCCTGGGGCTGGCCGCCCCACGGGACCCGGACGAAGTCTTCACGGGTCTCGTCGATCGCATTGGCCGACCGGGCAAAGCGCACGGAGCGGCTGAGGAGACGGTCGTAGTACCCGGCGCGCCAGACGGCGAAGTGCCAGTTCGGGAACCAGCGCTTCCACCGGCCCGTTCGGGGTACCAAGTCGTCTTCAAATGGTCGGTCAGCCAGCGCCAGCCGGCATAGATGACCGCGGCGAAGCCGATCAGCAGGAAGGTCGGACGAAACGAAACCGCCGGGATCAGGCTCAGCAGCCCGGCAATTGCTGCGACTGCGCCTACCCCGAGGAGGGCGAGCCCGGCCCCGATGGCGTAGCGTCGAAAGCCCCTGGCACCGAGAGCGGCGACAGTGTCGAAGACGCCGATGAAGTAGGGTGCGGCGTTGGAGCTTCCCGGATCGTCCGCGGCGTTCGAACCATATCGCTCACGGAAGCGACGAGCCTGCTCGAAGCGGCCGGCTTCGTAGAACCCCCTCGGCTTTCCGGCCCCCTGCTCCAGGACCTTCGAGACCGCCTCCTCCGCGATATCGCGGGTTTGCTTCCGGAAGCGTTGGAGTGGTCCCTTTGGGGTCTTGGTGGGAATCCCGCAGAGCATCAGGAGATTGGCGAGGCACCGCACGGTGTAGGCACCGCGGCTGAAGCCGACGAGGTAGATCCGGTCGTCGGGTTGGTAGTGATTCAGGATGAAGGCGTAGCAATCGGCGACATTGACGGTGATGCCCTGCCCGGTAACGGACGCCAGGAGCTTTTGAAGGAACCGCATCGGTGCCGTGAGGCCCGTGGCGCCGGCATCCGTTCCAAGACCCGGATCGTAGAAGGCGACCTGCGCGGTCGGATCGATCCCGGTCTCGGGTCCGACGCGGGCCGCCCGGTACATTTTGTAGACGTTGCTGATCCGCTGTTCCGGCCGGACGCCGCCATCTTGGCCAGTCCCATCCGAGAAGATGACGATGTTCTTCGGCATGGCTCGCTCCGTGCCGCTCAGCGCCACTGCAACGGCTGCATCAGGAGTCCCCATAGGTACTCCCCAGCCCCCTCCTGCGTGAGTTTGCCCTCAGGATTGCCCCGGCCGATGTGAGGCATCCCGCCCGCACGCAGGAACAGGCCCTGCTCATCGTTCTCGACCAACAGGTACTCGTTGCAGCTGTTGCTCGCAGCCTCGTCATTGGCTGACCAGCTAATCCCTCGTCCGAACATGCCGCCCCGCACGATCGAGCCGCGAGAGACAGCGGTCCCATCCCGGTAAACCGCGGCCGTGAAGCGGTTACCGTCGATGCGGCGGAAGGCGGTATCGATGCCTTCGTTGCGCGCCTTCAGCTCTTGGAGCGAGTTCTCAAAGAAGCGGGCGAGGAACTCGAAGCTGTCGTCGAGGAAGCGGTCGTGATCGACCTCCGTGAAGCTCTTGCGCAGGCGCAGGTTGCTCGACCGGGGGCCTTGCGGAGCCATCGGCGCCGGCTGCGCCGCGGTTGGGGCCAGCGCCCGAGCGGCCTCGGCCTTCGGGAGGGCTGCACGGATCTTCTGCGCGACATCGAGGAAGGCTTCGTCCAGATCGGGCCACGACCGGACCGGCTTGCCATCGCGCGGTGCAGCCAGAAGCTTGCCGAACGGCAGAGGATGCCAATCGCAGGCACGAAGGATGACAGGGATGACCCTGGCCTCGCCGCGCTCGTGGCGTTCCAGGGCCCGTGTCATCTCGACGCCGTAGCAATAGTCCGATGCGATGAAGTCGGGCGACACCAGGAGGAGGATTACGTCGGCCCGTTCGAGTTCGCCCCGCACGCCGCGGTCGAAATCGTCTCCGGCGATCAGCCGTCTGTCGTGCCACGCCTTGATCAGGCCCTGCCGCTTGAGGGCTGACAGGGCGATCTCAAGCCGGTCGCGCAGTCCTTCGTCCACGTGCGAATAAGAGAAGAAGACGGTCGCCATGGCAGCCCCTTTCGTCCGGGAGGTTAAATCCCTGGACGGGCATGTCGGGATGCAACGGTGGTGTTCTTAATTTGTTCCAGACGCGCCTCGGAGGATCGCGTCTCCGCTCCTATCGACTGGCCCATCCATAAGCCTGCCTTCGGATGCGGATCGGCGGGCTGGAACGTCCCTCGCCTCAAGGACGGATCGTGCGGATCTGTGGATATTTTTGGAGTGCCAGCGTGGGTCTAAAACGACCGGTGGCGTGGGTCTAATTGGGTCTTATTCCTGGGTCTTGGATTTCCAAGCCCTTGCCACCATAGGGTTTTCTCGCGTGAAGAAAGCCTGGTGGAGCTGAGGGGATTCGAACCCCTGACCTCCGCAGTGCGATTGCGGCGCTCTCCCATCTGAGCTACAGCCCCGTCCGAGGCGAGGGCCTTGTAGGCTTGCCCGCTTCGACCTGTCAATTCCGGAAATGTGCCGCCGCGCCCCGCAACCTCTCGCGCCGGGCATAAGCGCGGGGCGACGAGGACCGACACCCCCCGCATGAACGCCCTGCTCTGGCTCATCAACACCGTCATCCAGCTCTACATCTACGTCCTCGTCGCGAGTGCCGTGCTGAGCTGGCTCGTGGCCTTCAACGTGGTCAACGTGCGCAACCCGATCGTCTCGCAGATCGGCGAGTTCCTCTATCGCGTCACCGAACCGGCGCTGCGGCCGATCCGCAACCTGCTGCCCAATCTCGGCGGCGTCGACATCTCGCCGATCATCCTGATCCTGCTGCTGCTGTTCGTGCAGAAGCTCATCACCGACCTCTACATCCAACTCGCCTTCTGATACCTCCCGGCGATGATCCCAGCTCATCGCTGGTTGCCCGCGCGAAGGCGCGGCGGCGGGCGTCCGCCGGACGCAGGGAAGCCGACCATCGGTCGGCTTCCCTGCAGCTTGGTATTGAGTGGCTTTTTCGAACCTGCGTCCGGCCCGAAGCGCGGCATTGCGCGCGGGCCGGGCTGGTTGCTAAGGCGGATGCGCCCCGGCCGGCGAGGAGTCACTCCGTCCGAAAAGCCGGTGCAGGATCAGGATGTTACGGTCCCGGCCTGAATATCGTATCAGGTCGGGAGCCGCCTCGGCCGGGAAGAGCCGCAAAGGGAGCGACGCGCCAGCCATGAAGACCAATCCGGGCCGCTTCTTCGAGGATTTCCGCCTCGGCGAGACCATCCGCCACGCCACGCCCCGCACCGTCACCACGGGCGACGTGGCGCTCTACACCGCGCTCTACGGCCCGCGCTTCGCCGTGCAGTCCTCGGACGCCTTCGCGCGTGCCATCGGCTACCCGGCGAGCCCGCTCGACGATTGGCTCACCTTCCACGTCGTGTTCGGCAAGACCGTGCCGGACATCTCGCTCAACGCGCTGGCCAATCTCGGCTACGCCGAGGGCGGCTTCCACCGCCCGGTCTATCCCGGCGAGACGCTCTCCACCGTCTCCGAGGTGATCGGCCTGAAGGAGAGTTCGAACCGCCAGACCGGCGTGGTCTACGTCCGCTCCACCGGCTCCGACGCCTCGGGCCGGACCGTGCTGAGCTATTGCCGCTGGGTGCTGGTGCGCAAGCGCGACCCGGAGGCGAAGATCACGGAAGAGCATGTGCCGAGTCTCGCCAAGGTGGTGAACCCGGCCGACCTCGCCAATGCCTTGCCCCCGCTCGATCCGGCCGCCTACGACACCGCGCTCGCGGGCAGCCCGCACCGCTTCGCCGATTATGCGGTGGGCGAAAAAATCGACCACGTCGACGGCATGACCGTCGAGGAGGCCGAGCACCAGATCGCCACGCGCCTGTTCCAGAACACCGCCAAGGTCCATTTCGACGCGGTCGCCACCCGGGAGACCAAGTTCGGCAAGCGCCTGATCTACGGCGGCCACGTCATCTCGCTCGCCCGCGGCTTGAGCTTCAACGGGCTCGCCAACGCGTTTGCCATCGGCGGCATCAATGCCGGCCGGCACGTGGCGCCGCTGTTTGCGGGCGACACGGTCTATGCGTGGTCCGAGGTGCTGGAGACCGCGGAACTTCCCGGCCGCAGCGATATCGGCGCGCTGCGCCTGCGCACGGTGGCGGCCAAGAACCGGCCCTGCGGCGCCTATCCCGACAGGCAGGGCGAGGGCTACGACCCGTCGGTGATCCTCGATCTCGACTACTGGGCCTTCATTCCGCGTTGAAGCGTCGGTCCGTAAAGGGCTGGCCGATCTATGAAAAGAACCCGTCCACGGCCTGACGCAGCGGGTTGGCCGGGTTCGACAGCAGGCGCAGCGCCATCGCGCAGGCGATGACCACGAGGAGCGGGCGGATCAGCCGGGCGCCGAGGCGCACGGCGAGCGCCGAGCCGACCTGGGCGCCGAGAAAGGCGCCGACCGCCATGGCGAGCCCCACGGGCCAGATCACGGCGCCCTGGAGCGTGAACAGGGCGAGGCTGCCGAGATTGCTCGCGGCGTTCGAGAGCTTGGTGTGGGCGGTGGCGCGCACCACCCCGAGGCCGAGCAGGGTGACGAAGCCGATCATGTAGAACGAGCCGGCGCCGGGCCCGAACACGCCGTCGTAGAAGCCGACCGCCGGCGCCAGCGTCACGGCGAACAGGCCGGGCGTGATCCGCGCCGCCGCGTCCTCGTTGCTCATCCGCCGCGCCGTGGCGAAGTAGCCTGCGATGCCGACGAGCATCAGCGGCACCAGCGCGTCGAGGACGGGGCGCGGCAGCAGGCTCACGCACAGCGCGCCCGCCACCGAGGCGAGGCCGGCGCCGAGCGCCGCGGGGCCGGCCTCGCGCCAGCGGATCAACCCGCGCCGGGCGAAGGCGATCGTGGCCGAGACCGAGCCGGCGCTGCCCTGGAGCTTGTTGGTGGCGATCGCGCTCACCGGATCGAGCCCGGCGAGCAGCAGGGCCGGCAGGGTCATCAGCCCGCCCCCGCCCGCGATGGCATCCACGGCGCCCGCCACCACGGCCACGCCGAACAGGCCCGCGACCGTTTCAAGCTCGATACTCATCGGGGATCCCAAAGGGCCTCGGGCCCTTTGGCGGGTTTTCAGGGCGGCGCCCTGACGTCGGCGAAGCCGATCTGCAGGGCTCTGCCCTGCACCCGCGAAAGGACTTGTCCTTTCGAATCCATGATCACGGCTGCTCCGTCCGGGCAAGCCTGCATCAGGCCGCCACGCGTTCCGTGCGCGGCAGGCTGACGATCGTGCGGGCACCGCGGCTCGCCCGCAGCGTCCCGCCCTTGGGCACCACCTGCCAGCCCTCCTTGCAGCCGTCGATCGGCTCGGAGACCACGGTGAGGCCGCGCTCGCTCTCGCGATAGTACAGGCTCGGCGGGCGCCCGTCGCAGGCCCAGCGGAAGGCGGTGAGGTTTTCGCCGTCGGTGAGCACGGCGGTGAAGCGGAAAGCTTCCGCGATCCGCGCCTCCTTCATCAGCCCCCGCACCGTGGCGCAGGTCGCCTCCATCGCGGCGACGGGATCGGAATCCAGTCCGTTGGCCAGCGCCAGCAGGAAGATCGCCTCCGAATCGGTCGAGCCGCGGCGGGTGTCGTAGAACGCGTCGGGGATCAGCGCCTCCAGGCGCCGCTTGACCCGGTGATAGCCGCCGATCTGGCCGTTATGCATGAACAGGTGCCGGCCGTGGGCGAAGGGATGGCAATTGGCCCGGGTCGTCGCCGTGCCGGTGGCCGCGCGGACATGGGCGAAGAAGGTTCGCGCCCGCACTTGGCGGCAGAGGTTCACGAGGTTGTCATCGGACCAGGCCGGGCAGATGTCGCGGTAGAGACCGGGCTCGGCATGCTCGCCGTACCAGCCGATCCCGAAACCGTCGCCGTTGGTCTCGGTCTTCGCCTCGGCCGCGTGCAGCGACTGGTGAACCAGCGAGTGCGTGGGCGCGCAAACCAGCTCGTTCAGGAAGACCGGCTCACCGAGATAGGCGAGGAAGCGGCACATGGCGGGACGAAGGCCTCCTTCACGGTCCGGGGCGGGACACGCAAGCATCGGTCCGCTCGGACCGTCTGGCGTCGCCGGATTGTAACAATTCGACCGGCAGGATGAACAGTCCGTTAAGCGGACGCGCGGGCGGCGTGGGTTCGCGTCGGCACAGATTTCCCTGAACCGATCATCCCTACGCTTGTTGTCGCAGGGCAAGCATCGTCGGCGCCGCCGATTCCGCCGCGGCGCACCCTGGCCGGGCCGCCGCTTCCGAAACGCTCGCAGCTTTCAGGGAGACATCATGGCTCACACCGGAACCGACAGTCCGGTCGCGCTCGTCGTCGAGGAGGACGAGGCCGCCCGCGATCTCGCGACCGCGCTGATCGAGGAGACCGATCTCGACGTGATCGCCTGTTCGAGCGCGGAGGACGCGCTGGCCGTCCTCGAACGCGGGGACGTGACGGTGGCGATGGTGGTCGCCGACACGCATCTCTCGGGTGCGATGGACGGCGCGGCGCTGGCGCGCGCCGTCGAGGACCGCTGGCCGGACGTGCGGCTCGTGGTGACCTCCGAAGCCCGCGAGGAGCGCCGGACCGGGATCCCGCCGCACGCGGTCTACATGCGCAAGCCGTGGCTGCCGCTGGAACTGCTGCGGCAGGCCGAGCGCGCGACCCTCACCGCGCGCGCCGCCTGAGCCGGGTATCGCCCACGAAAAAGGCCCCGCCGGTCGTGGCGGGGCCTTTTTCGTGTCCGCGCCGCGCGGCCCGTAAGGGGTCGCACGTCGTCTCGGCCGGCCGGTCTCAGGACGCGGCGGCGGGCGCCTGGGCGGCGGGCTGCTGCGAGAAGCTCGGGGGGCTCGGACGGCGCGGGGCACCGGTCCGGGGCTTCGGCTTCGGCGCGGCGATCAGGCCCTCGCGGATCGCGGTCTTGCGGGCCTGCTTGCGGGCGCGGCGCACGGCCTCGGCCTTCTCGCGAGCCTTGCGCACGGACGGCTTCTCGTAGGCCTTGCGCTGCTTCATCTCGCGGAAGATGCCCTCGCGCTGCATCTTCTTCTTGAGGACGCGGAGCGCTTGGTCGACGTTGTTGTCGCGAACGAGTACCTGCAACGGAATCAACCCCTGGATCTGTCTGTTTCGAACCGCACCGGCCCCGGATTCCCGGCGGAACCGGGAAAAACCGTCAGGCGCCCCTGCCCCGGTCTTCGTTCCGGAGGAGGCGTCGTGACGGCAGCCGAATCGGTGCGAAAGAATTGCACCTGAGCGCGCGGCATACACGAAACGGGTTCGTGTTGGAAGTGCGGGAAGGTCTCTCGAGGGAAGCCTCTCGCCGGTCCGGAGCCGCGCGGTTTTCGATCGATCGCCTCGCGCCCCGGATCGCTTCGGCTGAAGCATCGCGATGACGGAGAGGTCCGGTTCAGGCGTGCGCGGCGATGAAATTGCGCACGAGCGGGTAGGTCTGGGCCTCCCATCTGCGGCCGGAGAACACGCCGTAATGCCCCACGCCCGGCTGGAGGTGGTGGCTCTTCATGTGCCCGGGCAGGTTCGAGCAGAGGTCGTGGGCGGCCATGGTCTGGCCCACCGCGCAGATATCGTCGCGCTCGCCTTCGACCGTCATCAGGGCGGTGCGGCGGATCGCGCCCATGTCGATGGGCTCGCCGCGATAGGTGAGCCGGTTGCGGGCCAGCGTGTAGTCCTGGAACACCGTCTTGACGGTCTCGAGGTAGAACTCGGCGGTGAGGTCGAGCACGGCGAAATACTCGTCGTAGAAGGTCTCGATCGCCCACGCCTTGTCGGCGTCACCGTCCATGTAGTGCCAGAACAGGTCGGAATGCGCGTCCCCGTGGCGCCGGGCGTTCATCGAGACGAAGGCGGCGACCTGCATGAAGCCGGGATAGACCCGCCGGCCCGCCCCCTTGTGGCGGGCGGGCACGGTCTCGATCAGGTTCTGCTCGAACCACTCGATCGGCTTCGAGGTGGCGAGCGCGTTCACCGAGGTCGGGCTGATGCGGCAATCCACCGGCCCGGCCATCAGCGTCATGCTGCGCGGCTGCGCCGGGTTCTTCGTGTGCGCCATCACCGCGGTGGCGGCCAACGCCTGCACGGCGGGCTGGCACACGGCCATCAGGTGGGCGCCCTCGCCGATCGTCTCCAGGAAGCGCACGACGTGATCGACATAGTCGTCGAAGCCGAAACGGCCTTCCGAGACCGGCACGTCGCGGGCGTTGTGCCAGTCGGTGATGTAGACGTCGTGGTCGGGCAGCAGCGTGCGCACGGTCCCGCGCAGCAGCGTGGCGAAGTGGCCGGAGAGGGGAGCGAGCACCAGCACCCTGGGCTGGGGGGTGTCGACGTCCTTGCGGAAGCGCAGCAGCGTGCCGAAGGGCGTGGCGAGCACCGGCTCCTCGATCACCGGCACCTCGCGGTTGCCGACCGTGACGGCGTGGATGCCGTAGGCGGGCCGGGCGAAGGTGAGCCCGGCGCGCATCATCATCCGTGCGCCCGCCGACCACCACTTCGCCGCGTCGTGCCACGGCGTGCGCATCCAGGGGGTTGCAGCATCCTGCAGAATGCGGCCCCATTGCCGGGTCTGCCGGGCGATGTCCGATTGGACATCGAAGGCTTGATAGAGCATCGGGCCCAAACTCCCGGCGCGCGGGAACACCCACGCGCCCATCTCCCGCGAGCGACCCGCCGGCCCGGTCTCGCTCGCCTCGCCTGTCGGATCGCAACCGTCGCCCTCGCGACGCGATATCGGACGGCAGAGGCTAAGCCGTTCAGGATCGGGCGCAACCGATCAAAAGCACATCGCATGCCCCTGTGGTGTGGATGCATCACCTTTCATGGGGGATAACCGGAGGAGGGATTCGTTCGCCGGCGCGGGGCGGCCTGCGGCGGGGCGCGGCACGCGTTTTGGATCCCCGGTTCGACCAGGGCACCGAACCGGGGAAGGCCATGACCGAGGCGACGCTCACGATCTCCAGCCGGAACTATTCTTCGTGGTCCCTGCGCGGCTGGCTCTTGTGCCGGATGGCCGGGCTCGACCTCTCGGTCGCGGTGCTGTCGGGCTCGGACGCCTCGACCCGGGCGGAACTGCTCCACCTGTCGCCGTCCTTCCTGGTGCCGCGGCTGGAGCACGGCGCCGTGGTGGTGTGGGACGCCCTCGCCATTGCCGAATATCTCAACGAGGTCCGGCCCGGAGCCGGCCTCCTGCCCGAGGGGCCGGCGGAGCGCGCCCGCTGCCGCGCCGTCTCGGGCGAGATGCACGGCGGCTTCGTCAACCTGCGCTCGGCCCTGCCGATGAACCTGCGCAGCCTCCACCGCGGCTTCAAGATCTTCAACGGCGCCCAGGGCGACATCGAGCGGATCTGCGCGATCTTCGAGGATTGCCTGTCGCGCTCGGGCGGGCCCTACCTGTTCGGCGCCCGGCCGACGGTGGCGGACGCGATGTACGCCCCCGTCTGCACCCGCTTCCGCACCTACGACGTCACCCTCCCCTTCACCGCCGCGACCTACCGCGACACGATCCTCGCCTGGGACCCGATGAACGAGTGGGCGGCGCTCGCCGAGGGCGAGCCGGAGGAGATCGAGGAACTCGACATGGAGTTTTGAGGCGGCCGCCGGCCCTGCTCGGCCAAGCCGATGGTCCGCATCTCGTCACCGGTCGTTCCGGCCCGCTCGTTGGACGTTCGTTTGCGAGAATAAAAAGCTTTGTCAAGTCAAGGGCGCTTCGCTATCCCGGTAAACGGCCGTAGCCTTGTGCAGGCGCCTCGAGGGATGCATGACGAAGCTCGATCTGAAGAAGCAATGCCGCGAACTCTTCAATCCACCGAAGCACGAATTCGTGGAGATAGTCGTTCCGACGATGCCCTTCGTGAAGCTCGACGGAGCCGGCGACCCAAATACCGCTGTTGTGTTTCAGACTGCGGTCGAATGGCTGTACGGTGTCAGCTATGCTATGAAGTTCGCGGCAAAGGACGTGCTGGCCCGCGATTATGTCGTGCCGCCGCTCGAAGCGCTTTGGTGGTCGGACGATCCCGGCACCTTCACCAGCCGCGAGAAGGATCGCTGGCAGTGGACGGCCATGATCATGACGCCCGACTTCATGACCGGCACGATGTTCGAAGATGCGGTCGCCAAGATGCTGGCCAAGCGGAGCGATCGCCCGTCGTCGTTGCGGTTCGAGCCCTATGTCGAGGGCCGGTCACTGCAAATCATGCACGTTGGCAGTTATGACGATGAAGGCCCCGTGCTGAAGCGCCTGCACGAGGACGTAATGCCCGGACTGGGTGTGACCTTTGGCGGTCCTCATCACGAAATCTATCTCAATGATCGCCGTAAGACTGAGCCGTCCAGGCTCAAGACCGTTCTTCGGCAGCCGATCCGAAGCATCTGAACCGTGGGGCGATCTCCATTCGCCCGCCCGGCGGCCTCCCCCATCCCTCTCCCTCCTCGACACCCGCCCGGTCCGCGGCCACCCGTTGCAGGCGTCGCGAGCGGAGACGAAGCGACGCCTCGTCTCCGCTCGCGACGAGGGCGGCACCGGACGGCCCGACCGGGAGCCGCCTCAGGCGTCGAAATCCATGACGAGGCTCGTCGCCGTGCGGTTGGCGCTCGACGTGCCGGTGGCGCCGTAACCGGAACTGCCGGTCAGGGTCGATTGCAGTTGCGAGAGGAAGTCGGAGAGCAGCTTGCTCGTGGCGGTGTTGGCGTCGCCGGAGGAGGTTCCGCTCGACGCGGAATCGGAGGAGGCGCCGGTGTCCGCGGTGCCGGAGGCCGCGTCGGGGGGCGGCGGGCCGCCCGGACCTCCGATCCCGTTCGGTCCGCCCTGCCCGCCGCCGTGGTCGCCCTTGCCTCCGCTCGCGAACAGCGACTTGAGGGTGTCGGCCTGATCGCTGGTGAGGCTGCCCGCGCTGACCTGATCGGCGATCAGCCCGTCGATCTTGTCCTTCATCGCCGACGGGTCGCGACGCGTGGTGCGGGTCGACGAGGAGGTCGAACTCGACGCGGCCGAATCCGAGGCGTCCGAGGACAGGCTGGTGTCGATCGAATCGAGGGCTGAGGTCAGCGCCGTGGCGTCGGTGGCGCTGATCGAGCCGGAGGAGACGCCCTGCTGGATCTGGTCGTCGATCCGCGAGCGTCCGCCGCCGCCGGAGGGCGGGGGCGGCGGGCGCATCGCTTGCGCGGTGGTGGACGAGATCGAGGTCATGGCGGGCTCTCCGGATGCTGCCTGCGGGCAATTTGCCCACGTCATCAGGAAGCGCCCGTTCGCTTAACGGGATCTTGCCGCCGGGTGGCGCAATCGTTTCCGAATGTTTCGGAAGGGCGGCCCGGCAACGTTGAGCCGCATCTTTGCGGAAGGGTTTACGCCGTCTGAACGCCCGTCCCCGCCTCCCGCGGGCGCGCCGAGGCGAGCGGCAGCTCGATCCGGGCGCGGAGGCCGCCGCCGGGGCGGTTCTCCAGGCGCAGGCGCCCGCCATGACCCTCGACGATGGCGAGCACGATCGACAGGCCGAGCCCGAAGCCGCTCGCCGCATCGAGGTTGCGGGCACGGTCGCCCCGCACGAAGGGCTGGAGCATGGCGCTGCGCTCGGCATCGGGGATGCCGGGGCCGTCGTCCAGAACCTCCACCGCCACGCCCGGGCGGTCCGCCGGTCCCGCCGGTCCCATCACGAGTCGGGCGCCGCCGCCGTACTTCACGGCGTTGTCGACGAGGTTGGTGATCGCCCGCTGGAGGTCGTCGGTCCGTCCGCGCACGAGGACGTGGCGGGTCCGCTCCAGGCTCACCGCCGCGCCGATGTCGGCGAATCCGTCGCAGACCGTCTGCACCACGGAGGCGAGGTCGATCAGCGCGGTCTCGGATTCGGATTTCCCGCCCTGCCCGTCCCGGACATAGGAGAGCGCCGATTCCACCAGCCCGTTCATCTGGTCGAGGTCGCGCAGGGTCATCTCGCGGGCGCGCTCGTCCTCGATGAACTCGGCGCGCAGGCGCAGTCGGGTGATCGGGGTGCGCAGGTCGTGGCTGATCGCGGCCAGCATCTGCGTGCGGTCGTCGAGCAGGCGCAGCACCCGGGCGCGCATCCGGTCGAGCGCGCGGGCGAGCGCCAGCACCTCCTCCGGGCCGCGCCCGGGCAGGGGCGGCGGCTCCTCGGCCGTGCCGAAGGCTTCCGCCGCGGCCGCGAGCCCGGCGAGCGGCGCGGTGATCGCCCGCGTCGCCCAGAACGACAGCAGCGTGAGGCTGACGCTCAGGAAGACGAAGGTGAAGACGATGGGCCCCTGCGCCGGCGGGCGCGGGTGGTCGTCGGGCAGCACCGCCCGCATCCGCGCGCTGGCGGGGGTGGTGATGCCGATCTGCAGGAGGCCGGTCTGCGCCCGGTCGGGGGCGAGGTCGGTGACCGGCAACCGGCGCCCGAACCCGTCGCGCAGGCGCTCGACCAGGGGATGGCGCTCGATCCCGCCCTCCGGCCTCTCACGGGCGCCCTCCGGAGCGCCCTGCCCGGCCGGCGGCGCGGCGCCGTCCCAGGGGGCGATGCGCAGGGTCGGCAGGCCCCGCGCCGCGGCGCGGATCAGGCCCTCGCGCTCGCCCGGCTCGGCGGCGTCGAGCAGGCGCGCGACGGTGGAGAGCCGGGTCGCGGCGACCCCCGGCCGCTCGTCCGGCCGCCACGGCTCGCGCAGGGCCAGCACCGCCACCGCCGCGAGCACGTGGGCGGCCAGCAGCGCCGCGACGACGAGAAGCGCGATCTGCCCGGCGGCCTTTTTCGGGCGCGGCCAGGGCAGGTGCCATGACCGGTGCCATGACCGGTGCCGCGGCCGGGGCTGCGCGGGGACGGGCGTGGCAGGTGCCTCCGCCGCGGTTCGGGTGCCGCTCATGTCCGGGCGATCTCCGGGGCGAACAGGTAGCCCCCCGAGCGGATCGTGCGGATGATCTCGGGGTTGCGCGGATCGCGCTCGATCTTCTGGCGGATGCGCGAGACCAGCACGTCGATGCTGCGTTCGAACGGTCCCGCCGCCCGCCCCTGCGTCAGGTCGAGGAGCTGGTCGCGGGAGAGCACCCGGCCCGGGCGCAGGCACAGCGCGTGCAGCAGGTCGAACTCGGCTCCCGTGATGGCGATGCGCGCCCCCTCCGGGCTCAGGACCTGCCGCAGGCCGACGTCGAGGATCCAGCCGGAGAAGTGGAAGCGGCGGGCGCCGTCCCCGTCCTGCGGCTCGGCGCCCTTGCGCCGCAGGATCGCCCGGATCCGCGCCAGCAGTTCGCGCGGGTTGAACGGCTTGCCGAGATAGTCGTCGGCGCCGATCTCCAGCCCGACGATCCGGTCGATCTCCTCGGATTTCGCCGTGAGCATCAGGATCGGCACCTGCGAGGAGGCGCGCAGGCGCCGGCACAGGCTCAGGCCGTCCTCGCCCGGCAGCATCAGGTCGAGGACGATGAGATCGACCCGGGCGTCGGCGAGCACCCGGTCCATCTCGCGCCCGTCGCCCGCAAGACTCACCCGGCACTCGTTGGCGCGCAGGTAGCGCGCGACCAGCGCACTGATCTCGCGGTCGTCCTCGACGACGAGGACGTGGGGGGTCGGCGGGTTCGCGGTCATGACGGAAACAGTCTTAGAGAGTGCCTCACAGAACGCCCGGTCACCGACCGTTCTCGC
Source organism: Methylorubrum populi (assembly GCA_036946625.1). Taxonomy (NCBI): domain Bacteria; kingdom Pseudomonadati; phylum Pseudomonadota; class Alphaproteobacteria; order Hyphomicrobiales; family Methylobacteriaceae; genus Methylorubrum; species Methylorubrum populi. The sequence continues at coordinate 2,219,496 of JAQIIU010000003.1, read as the reverse complement.
TCTGGCGACGACGGCGCGGCGGGAGTTTTGCGAGAGACACTTACGCCCGCGCCCGCCCCGCCCGGAAGCGGGAACGGCCTCCGAGATTGTAACCGCCCGTTTCCGGCAAGGCCCGGGACATCCTCGGTAACAATCCGATCCGGCAAGGGCTCCCTCGATGGCCCTGGTTTTCTGGGCCGGCCTCAGTCGCCGGCGCCGGCTTCCGCGGACATCGCGGCCCCTTGGGCTTTCGCTCCGCTCGATGCTCTTCAGGGCATCCATCCTGAAAAGCCCGCTCCGCGCGGCGCTCCTGGTCGTGTCCCTTGGCGCCGCGAAGCCGCTCGAGCGGCTTCGAGCGATGGCCCTGATGATTGCCCTGCCGCGCGCCGATTCTTATGTCGGGCGGGCGTGCTCGACAGGTCCGGGCGCGGGAGGAGAACCCCGATGCAAGGCTCGAACCGCCTTTTCGACGACGTCGCCCGCCTGTTCACCGATGCCGCCGGCGCCGCCCAGGGCGTGCGCCGCGAGGCGGAGACGATGTTCAAGGGTCAGGTCGAGCGCCTGATCCGCGACATGGACGTCGCGACCCGCGAGGAGGTCGACGTGCTGCGCGACCTCGTCGCGGCCCTGCGCAGCCAGAACGATGCGCTCGCCGCCCGGGTCGGCGCCCTGGAGGCCCGGCTCGGGGCCGGGACGGGGGGCGCCGGCAGCACCGAATCGGTCTGAGGCCGCGCGCCGAGGGGAAGCCGAATCCGGATTTCTTTGCACAGGAAGCATCGGTGGATAGCCGGGTTGCCCACCGCTGATGCCGGGGCGACGCTTTGAAGCCCGCGGGGCGCGCGGGCTATAAACGTTGCGAAGTCGATTCGCCCCGGAGGACAGGTGGAACCGAACCCCGGGCTCGTGAAATCTGGACTGTAACCCTCCGCAGGACGGGGCTCGACGGGATTTGCCTCGAATCCCGTCACGGCCCTGCTTTGCCCGCCGGCCCGATCGAGCCCCTCGACCGGGTCGACAACTTGGATCGCCATGACCCAGCTCAACCTCATCGAAGACACCGACCGGCCGGAGCACCCGCTCGATGTCGTCGAGCGCCTCGCCTCGCTGCGGGACTGGATCTTCGACCGTATCGAGACCGACGAGATGTCGGTCTCCGTCTCGGGCCGCTGGGCCGAGTACCACGTCGCCTTCACCTGGATCGAGGAAGTCGAGTCGCTGCACGTGGCCGCCGCCTTCGACCTGAAGGTGCCGGAGCGGCGCCGGGCCGAGATGCTGCGCCTCGTCGCGCTGGTCAACGAGCAGCTCTGGATCGGCCATTTCGACCTGTGGTCGTCGGACAGCGTGGTGATGTTCCGCCACTCCCTGCTGCTCACCGACGGCATCGCCCCGACGCAAGGTCAGTGCGCGATGATGATGAAGACGGCGGCCGATGCCTGCGAGCGCTACTATCAGGCGTTCCAGTTCGTGCTCTGGGCCGGCAAGAGCGCCCGCGAGGCTCTCGATGCCGTGCTGTTCGAGACCGAGGGCGAGGCCTGATCCGAACCCGGCCGCGGCCCTTGCTTCGCGGCCTGTCCGGTGGGATCGAGGGCGCATGACGCGCGATGAAGCCTCGACCGCCTTCCCCACGCCCCTGGTTCTGGCCGGCGCCGGCAAGATGGGGGCGGCCCTGCTGCGGGGCTGGCTCGCGGGCGGGCTCGATCCCGCCGCGGTGACGGTGGTGGATCCGCAGCCGTCGCCCGAGGTTGACGGGCTCTGCGCCGAGCGGGGCTTGCGCCTCAACCCACGGGACGCGGCGCCCGCCGGGGCGCTGGTGCTCGGCATCAAGCCGCAGGTTCTGGATGCGGCGGCGGCCACCCTCGAGGGCTGGATCGGTCCGGACACCCTCGTCGTCTCGATCCTGGCCGGCAAGACCATCGCCGACCTGAAGCGGCGCCTGCCGGCCGCCCGCGCCGTGGTGCGCGTCATGCCCAACCTGCCCGCCAGCATCGGCCGGGGTGCGACCGGTGCCGTCGGCAGCCCCGAGGTCGGCCCGCGGGCGCGGGCGGGCGCGCAGGCGCTTCTGGACAGTTCCGGCCTCGTCGCGTGGCTCGACGACGAGAGGCTGATCGACGCGGTGACCGCGGTCTCGGGCTCGGGCCCGGCCTACGTGTTCCTGCTCGCGGAGGCGCTCGCCGAGGCGGGCGTGGCGGCGGGGCTGCCGCCGGTCCTGTCGGCGCAGCTCGCCCGCGCCACCGTCGCCGGAGCCGGCGCCCTGCTCGACTCCGACGCCCGCGAGGCCGGCCGACTGCGCCGGGACGTGACCTCGCCCGGCGGCACCACCGCGGCGGCGCTCGCCGTGCTGATGCGCCAGGGGGGCCTCCCGGCCCTGATGACGGAAGCGGTGGCGGAAGCGCGGCGCCGGGCGGGCGAATTGTCCGGCTGATCCCCACCGGCGATGATCCCGCCTCATCGCCGGTCGCCCGCGAAGGCGCGGCGGTGGGCGCCCGCCGGACGCAGGGAAGCCGACCATCGGCCGGCTTCTTGGTATGACGCGGGATACGCTTCAAGCGCGCGGCTCCGCCCCTACATGAGAGGGGACGCGAAGACGGAGCACGGACCATGGACACGGCGCCCGAGCCGACATCCGGCGGCAAGCCCGAGACCGGCGGCAAGACTGCTTCCCCGAAATCCGCGAAGCCGAAGGCCGCCCACAAGCCCGATCCGCGCGAGCCTCATCCGCGCGAGGCGGCGGTCGAGGCGCTGATGCGGCTCGCCGCCGAGCAGCCCTGGAACGACATCGAGATCGGCGACATCGCCCGCGAGGCGAACCTGAGCCTCGCGGACCTGCGCGAGCTGTTTCCCTCGAAGGGCGCCGTGCTCGGCGGCCTGTCGCGGATCGTCGACCGGGCGGTGCTGGAGGCCGAGACCGACGACCTCGCCGACGAGCCGTCCCGCGAGCGCCTGTTCGACGTGCTGATGCGCCGCCTCGACGCGATGGCGCCCTACAAGACGGCGCTGCGGCGCATCGCCTTCGCCCTGCGCGGCGACCCGCTCTCGATGCTGGCCTTGAACGGCGTCGCCCTCAACTCCCACCGCTACATGCTGGCCGCGGCCGGCATCGACACGGAGGGGCCGCTCGGGCGGCTGAAGATCCAGGGCACCGTGATCGCCTTCGCCCGCACCGTCGAGGTCTGGCTGGAGGACGACGACCCGGCGCTCGCCCGCACCATGGCCAAGCTCGACCGTGAGATCCGCCGCGGCGAGACGGTGATGGAGCGCGCCGACGACGCCCGCCGCCTCACCGCGCCCCTGCGCGCGCTGGGCCGGGCCCTGCTGGAGCGCCGCCCGCGCCGCGACACGACCCGGCCGCCCGCGGGCGATGCCGAGGACCGCGACCCGGCCGCGGCGATCTGAGTGGTAGATGATGGGGCCGGTTTGGATTCGTCGGCCCCATCGAGGACGGGCTCGCCAGAGCCTGCTCGATCGCGATGCAATCGGGCATGGCTCTCATTCGAAGCCTGTCGATCCGCGAACGCGAGGTGGCTGTTCCGGCGCAGCCGGTACGGGTCTGGAACTGTAACTTGACGAGTTGATCATTCGGGATGGCGATTGTAGCGCGAGCCCTTCGATGCGGTGACTCTTATGCAGTTTAAGCATGGTAGGGTTTTAGACATTGTTTTGGTGGATATTTTATATTTTTCTCTGAGAGCTTGTTTGACTGCGGTGATCCCATCTCGCCCCTCATCCTGAGGTGCCGCGTGAGCGGCCTCGAAGGATGCTCCAGGATCGCGCGGGATCTGGAGCACCCTTCGAGGCCTCCGCTGCGCTCCGGCACCTCAGGATGAGGGTGGGGCTGGAGCAGGGCTTTCCTCTCGCCTTGCCGTGGCCTGACGAAGACACGGCGGCCGGGAAACAGGCTCTGATTGCTTGATGGTATCAGAGCCTGTTTGCCCGAGCTGATGTGGCGATCAGGACGGTCCTCATGCTGAGGTGCCGAGCGAAAGCTCGGCTTTGAGCCCCCCGGAACGGTCGATCCCACGGCGCCGGCCTGCCGGGAGAAGCGTCGCGGCGTGCTTCGAGGCTGCTGGTGCACGGCCTCGACATGAGGAATGATGGGCTTGCCGGAACAGCGCGCTCAAACGGGCTCTCATTGCGCGGGCATTGCCATCGGCCATGCACCATGCCGGGATCGAGGCCGGCCCTCGTGCTTTCTAGCGGTCCCAACCCTTCAGGTCGCACAGCGTCATGAAGTCATGGATGGTGATCAAATCTGCATCGAGAAGAGCCAGGGCCTCGTCGCGGCTCTTGATCGCGTCGGCGTTCATCGGATCATGCCCTGCCATTGACTGCTTTTGAGAACGGCAGGGCAAAGCTTCAGTTCCGGCCGGGTCGCGCGACTTTTGTCTCCCGGCTTGACGGGGCCCTACCCCCGCCGGTTGCCGCCCATCGTCGCCTGCATCCGCGAGAGCTGCGGGATGTGCAGCTGGATCAGCGGAATCGTGCCCGCCGCGATGCGGCGCAGGCCCGGATCGTTGCCC